>JBDSYO010000154.1:0-6253 GCA_039925625.1 Lapillicoccus sp.
AAGGGCGGCATCCCGACGAACGTGGCTGCCATCAGGCTCCCTCGGTCGACGCCAGCACTTCGGCGAGGTGCATGACCTTCATGCCCGCCTGCTCCCGCGACAGGATGCCGCCGATGTGCATGAGGCAGGAGCTGTCGCTCGCCACGAGCACCTCGGCGCCGGTGTCGCGGGCGTGCCGCACCTTGTCGAAGCCCATGGCCACCGACGTCTCGGCGTTCTTCACCGCAAAGGTTCCCCCGAACCCGCAGCACTCCTCGGCGGCCGGCAGCGGGGTGAGCCGGATCCCCTTGACGTGCTGCAGAAGTCGCAGCGGACGGTCGCCGACCCCGAGCATCCGCAACGAGTGGCAGGTGGGGTGGTACGTCACCCGGTGCGGGAACGAGGCCCCGACGTCCTCGACCCCCAGGACGTCGACGATGAACTCCGTCAGCTCGTACGCCCGGGGCGAGATCTCGGCGACGGCGCGGCGGAGGGCGGGGTCGCCGGACCGCCGGGCCACGAGGTCGTGCTGGTGGCGGATGGCTCCGGCGCACGACCCGGAGGGGACGACCACGGCGTCGTAGCCGGCGAACGCCTCGGTGAACCCGCGGACCACGGGCACCGCCTCGTCCAGGTAGCCGGTGTTGACCATGGGCTGGCCGCAGCACGCCTGCGCCGCCGGGAACTCCACGTCGACCCCGAGCCGGCGCAGCAGCCGGACGACCGCCTTGCCGGTCTCGGGGAACAGCGCGTCGTTGATGCAGGTGAGAGCGAGCGCGACCTTCATGGCCGTGACCCTAGGGGACCATCCACGACAGCAGGGACGTTGACTGGAGGTAGACCAGCACGCACATCAGGACGAGGAAGCCTATCGACCAGGACAGCACCTTGCGGAAGATGTCTCCCTCCTTGCCCGCCATGCCGACCGCGCCGGCAGCGATGGCCAGGTTCTGGGGCGAGATCATCTTGCCCAGAACGCCTCCCGACGAGTTGGCCGCGGCCATGAGGACCTCCGAGAGGCCGGTCTGCTTGGCCGCCGATACCTGCAGGGCGCCAAACAGCGAGTTCGACGACGTGTCGGACCCGGTCACCGCGACGCCGAGCCAGCCCAGGATCGGCGACAGGATCGCGAACAGCCCTCCTGAGGCGGCCAGCCACCGCCCGAGCGTGGCGGTCTGGCCCGAGGCGTTCATCACGTACGCCAGCGCGAGGACCGCCATCACCGTGACGATTGCGAGCGCTAGCTGGCGGTAGGTGTCGAGGTAGGCCTTGAACGCCTTGCGCGGGGAGATCCCGATGACCGGGATGGTGATGAGGCCCGCGATGATCATCAGCGTGCCGGCGGCCGACAGGACATTGAGCCGGAAGGTCGGAAGGGTCGACGGCTTGCCGTCCGGCGTCTGCAGGTCCAGACCCGGCCACTTGATGGACGGGTTCGCGGCCGAGGCGTTGAAGAAGTCCTTGATGCCGGGCAGCTGGGTGAGGACGAAGAGCGCGACGATGATGAGATAGGGGGCGTAGGCCTTGACCACATCCGAGGGGGTGTCGTGGGCGAGCCGGTCGCGCTCGGCCAGCTCGTCGATGGTGCCGATGCCCTGCCCGAGCGGATGGTCCCCATGGTCGCGGGGGTCGCCGGCGGTCGGTTGGCCTCGCTCCACACCGCGGTCGGAGGCGGTGGCGAGCGAGGCGGACCCAGCCGCCGAGGCGGTAGCCGGGCCCGATCCGGCGGTCCGGCTGCGGTCGACCTCGGCCACGGTGTCTGGCACGTCGACGTAGCGCCCGCTGGGCTTCCACACCCGCAGCAGCAGGACGACGGACGCGGCGGCGGCCAGGGACGCGACGATGTCGGTCAGGGGCGTTGAGATGAAGTTCGAGGTGACGTACTGGGCGATTCCGAACACCACCCCGCAGGTGAGCGTGGCGGGCAGGGTCTCTCGTACGCCCTTGCCCCGGTCGAGGATCCAGACCAGGGCCATCGGCACGAAGATGGCGAGGATCGGGGTCTGCCGGCCCACCATCTGCGACAGCGAGTGCTCTGGTACCCCGCTCACCGTGGCCAGGGTGGTGATCGGCACCGCGAGAGCGCCGAAGGCGACGGGCGCCGTGTTGGCGACGAGGGCGACGACGGCGGCCTTGAGGGGGCGAAGCCCGATGGCGATGAGCATGACGCTCGTGATGGCGACCGGCGTACCGAACCCCGCCAGCGCCTCGAGCAGGGCGCCGAAGCAGAAGGCGATGATGACGGCCTGGATCCGCCGGTCGTCGCTCACCTTCGCGAACGACCGCCGCAGCACGTCGAAGTGCCCCGTGACGACGGTCATGTTGTAGACCCAGATGGCGTTGATGACGATCCACAGGATCGGGAAGAAGCCGAAGGCCGCGCCCTCAGTGCCGGCCAGCAACGTCTGGCCAATCGGCATGGAGTAGGCCACGACGGCCACGAGGATGGCGACGACCAGCGAGATCAGGGCCGCCTTCCATGCCGTCATCCGCATGACACCCAGGAGGACGAACAGGGTGAGCAACGGCAGCATGGCGACGAGCGCGGTGAGGAAGAGCGAGCCGGCGACGGCGTCGAGCACTGGCCTGTACATGAGCTACACCTCGGTGTGTTGTGGGGGCTCCCGATATAGCACGCCGAGGTCTGCTCGGGAAAGACCTCGGATCGAGGCGTCGAGCACCTCGACGGTGTGGGCGAGCGCCATCGGCCGGCCGGCGCGCTCGAGTGACGAGGCCACCTGCATGAGGCAGCCAGGGTTGGCCGTCACGAGCAGCTCCGCGCCGGTGGCGGCGACGTTGGCGGCCTTGCGGTCGCCGAGCTGACGGGCGGGCTCGGGGTTGAGGATGTTGTAGATCCCAGCGGACCCGCAGCACAGGTCGCCCTCGGCGATCTCGCGCAGCTCGAGTCCCGGTATGCCCCGCAGCAGCTCGCGGGGCTGGCTGCGCACCCTCTGCGCGTGACCGAGGTGGCACGCGTCGTGGTAGGCCACGGTCACGTCGAGGGGGTGACGGGTCGCGACGGGTCCCACCTCGACGAGGAACTCGGCGACGTCGCGGATCTTCGCCGACATGGCCGTAGCCCGCTCCGACCAGCCGTCGGTGTCGTCCGAGAACAGGTGTTCCCAGTCCTTCATGGCCGACCCGCATCCGGCTGAGTTGACGACGACGGCGTCCACGCCTGCGCCCTCCAGCTCCTCGATGAGCGCGCGGGCGAACTGCTTGGCCTCGTCCTCCCGGCCGTTGTGCGACGACAGCGCACCGCAGCAGCCCTGGGTGGCCCGGGCGACCACGTCAAAGCCCTCGGCGCTGAGCACCCGGGCGGTCGCGGCGTTGACACCGGGGAAGAACTCCCGCTGGACGCAGCCGAGCAGCATCGCGACGACGCCGCGCCGGGTGCCCCGGGCCGAGGTGCGTTCGGGGACGCGCTCGGCCTTGCCGAGGTCGGGGGCCAAGCTCTCCATCGCGGCCAGCGTCGGCGAGAGCCGGTCGAGGAGGCCGCTGCGCCGGAGCAGCCCCGGCATCCCCGTCCACTGGTAGAGCCGGAGCGGGCCGCGGGCCAGGCGCAGCCGCTTCGGGTAGGGGAACAGCGCGAAGATGGCCTCCCGCAACGCCTTCTGCGCAGGCGGACGCTCGTGGCGACGCTCGACCTGGGCGCGCGTGTCCTCGATGAGCCGGTCGTACTGCACTCCCGAGGGGCAGGCGGTGACACAGGCCATACAGCCCAGGCAGGCGTCGAAATGCCCCACCATGGAGTCGGACATCGGCTCACCGCGCAGGCCCTCGTTCATGAGGTAGATGCGCCCACGCGGGCTGTCCATCTCCTCGCCCCAGAGGACGTAGGTGGGGCATGCGGGGAGGCAGAAGCCGCAGTGGACGCAGTCGGCGACGAGCGCGGCCGACGGCGGGCGGTGCGCGTCGAACGCGCCCTCCCCCGGCGGGGTGGCGGGCTCCGGGGCGTCGGTGCCACTGGCCCCGGCCGGACTGGCCATGGGTTCGGCGGTCATGCTCAGATCCCTCCCACGAAACGGCCGGGCGCAAGCACCCGGGACGGGTCGAACCGGTCCTTGACCCGGCGCATGAGGTCGAGACCCCGCACGGGCCCCCACAGGTCGACCCCGGCCTTGGCCCCGGACGGTGCGTCGAGCACCACGACCGCTCCGCCGAACCGCGGTGCTGCCTCTCGCAGCCGGGCCAGCACCGGGGCCAGCTGGGGCGCCGAGCACGACGCGTACAGGGTGCCGACGGCGGCACTGCCGCGCAGAGCCAGCCCGGCGGCCGCGTCGAGGGCGGTGGCCAGCGAGGCGACCTCATGGGTGATCTTGAGCAGGACCTCTCCGGCGGGTTCGCTCCCCCACCAGGGCGGTGCCTCACCCGCGTCGGTCGCCTTCTCGCCGAGCAGGGCGAGCGCACCCTCGGTGCGCGCGGCCACCCCGGGCGCGATGCCGTCGAGGCGCACCGCGAGGCTCGCGTCAGCGCCGCCCTCCCCGGGGTGGTCGAGCTCGACCGCCGTGGCCACGAGATGGGAGTGGATCACCCGTTGGACCAGGTCGGCCGCATGAGCGGACGAGGCGACCGGGACGGTGACCCAGCGGCTGGCCTCCGGCAGCGGGTGCAGGCGGACGGCGACCTGGGTGATGACGCCGAGGGTGCCGTAGGAGCCGGTGAGCAGCTTACCGAGGTCGTAGCCGGCAACGTTCTTGACGACCTTCCCGCCGGAGCGGGCCACGACACCGTCGGCGCGCACCATGGTGGCGCCGATGACGAGGTCTCGCACGGGCCCGTGCAGCAGGCGGGTCGGCCCGGTGGTGGCTGTGGCGACGAGACCGCCCACGGTGCCCCGACGGGCCGGGTCGACGGCCAGCCACTGGCCCGCCGAGGCGAGGTCGCGCTGGAGGGCGTCAAGGGGGCGACCGGCCCCGACGACGGCGATGAGGTCGCCGGCGGCATGCTCGACGAGCCGGTCGAGACCGCTGAGGTCGAGGACGACGTCGAGGCGCTCGGGGTCGGCGCCCCAGCTCAGCTTGCTGCCGGACCCGCGGGGTACGACCGCGAGGCCCTTCTCGTCGGCGACGCGCAGCAGCGCCGACACCCCGGCCTCGTCGGTGGGGGACGCGACCCAGCGGGGACGCATACCGCCCACCCGGTCTGACTCGAGCCCGTCGCGGGCGGCGCCGCCGACCGCCTCCGCGAGGCGGGGCAGCAGGTCGGTGTCGGTCAGCGACATCAGAACTGGTCCGCCAGGCCGGCGGTCACGAGGGGGTGGGCGCCCTGGTGCCGGCCCGGCACCTCACCGCACATCCGCGGTGTGGGGAAGATCTTGCCCGGGTTGGATATCGCGTCGGGGTCGAAGGCACAGCGGACGAGCTGCATGGTGTCGAGGTCGTCCGCGCCGAACATCTTCGGCATGTACTTCGCCTTGTCGGAGCCGACCCCGTGTTCGCCGGTGATCGACCCGCCGAACTCGATGCAAAGGTCGATGATCGCTCCGGACACCTCCTCGGCGGCGTGCGCCTGACCGTCCACGGCGTCGTCGAAGAGCACGAGCGGGTGCAGGTTGCCGTCGCCGGCGTGGAACACGTTGGCCACCCGCACGCCCGACTCCTGCGACAGAGCAGAGATGCGCCGCAGGACCTCCGGCAGCGCCGTGCGCGGGATGACGCCGTCCTGCACGATGTAGTCCGGGCTGATCCGCCCGACCGCGGCGAAGGCCGACTTCCGCCCCTTCCAGAAGAGGGCTCGCTCGACGTCGTCGGCGGCGATGCGGATCTCGAACGCCCCGGCCGCGGTGCAGAACTCGCTGATCTGGTCGAACTGGTGCCCGACCTCCGCCGACGGCCCGTCGAGCTCGACGATGAGGACTGCTCCGGCACCCTTCGGGTAGCCGCACTGCACGGCTGCCTCCGCAGCCTCGATGGCCAGGGCGTCCATCATCTCGATGGCCGCCGGGATGACACCGGCCCCGATGACGGCGGACACGGCCCGTCCGGCCGTGTCGGTGTCGGGGAAGGCGGCCAGCAGGGTCTGGACGGCCTCGGGGGTGCGGGTGAGGCGCACCGTGATCGAGGTCGCGACACCGAGGGTGCCCTCGGACCCGACGATCGCCCCGAGCAGGTCGTAGCCCGGGAAGTCGACCGCCTTACCGCCGATCTGAACCTGGTCGCCCTGCGGCGTGACCAGCTCGACGCCGGTGACGTGGCCCGTCGTGAAGCCGTACTTGAGGCAGTGGGCACCACCGGAGTTCTCCGCGAGGTTGCCGCCGATCGAGCAGACCTGC
>JBDSYO010000155.1:0-5880 GCA_039925625.1 Lapillicoccus sp.
CGATAAAGGGGCGCTTCGCTGGAGAACGGTTGTCCAGCGAACCGTCCCTTTATCGGGTGACCCGATAAAGGGGGAGGCTGGTGGGGTCAGCGCTTGCCGCCGCCGAGCAGCCCGCCGAGGACGCCACCGAGGATGTCGCCCATCCCGCCCTGACCGGTCGGCAGGCCCGGCTGGGTCTGGGCGCCCCCGGCGCCGCCGAGCACGGAACCGAGGATGTCACCGAGGCCGCCGCCGCCAACGCCGCCGCCAACGCCGCTGTCGCCGGTCGTCGCTCCCGCCGTGCCGCCCTGCATCTTGCGGGCGAGGTAGGCCATGACGATCGGCGCGAGGATCGGCAGGAGCTTCGACACGAGGCTGGAGCCGTTGCCCGGGGTGGCGCCACCGAGGCGGGCGACGACATCGTTGGTCTGGGCGCCGAAGACGTTCTGGACGATCTGCTGGCCGTCCTGGGTGTCGATCTGGTCGACCGGCGCCCCCAAGGCGCTCCCGTCGTGCTGCTGCAGCGCGCTCGCTAGCGACGCCGCACCGGCGGGGTCCTGCGCGTTGGCGTGCATCCCGCCGAGCAGGGCCGGGATGGCCGCCCGCGTGGCCTGCTCGGCCTCGCCGCGGTCGACGCCCAGCGCCGCCGCGACCTGGTCCATGGGTACCTGGCTGAGGATCTGCTCGATCTCCGACATGCCCGCAGCGTACGCGCGGAGCCACCGACCGGCGACTTGCGAGCCGGTCAGCCGGTGAGCGACTGAGGGAGCCGCACGATGCGGTCGTCGCCGGCTCGCGGGGTGCCGCGGGAGGTGTTGTTCGTGACCACCCAGACGTTGCCGTCGGGGCCGACGAGCACGTCGCGCAGCCGCCCGTACTCACCCTGCAGCAGCCGCTGTGGCTCCTGCGTCGACCCGTCCGCGCCCACCGGGATCTTCCACAGGGACTCGCCCCGCAGCGCCGCCATGAGCACGGCGCCGTCCGGCCCGATCGCGATCCCGCTGGGCGAGGCGTCCTTCGTGGCCCACTGGCGCACCGGGTCGACGAAACCCTCCCGCCCCTGCTGCCCCTCGACGGTGGGCCACCCGTAGTTGGCGCCCGGGCGGATGACGTTGAGCTCGTCCCACGTGTCCTGCCCGAACTCACTCGCCCACATCCGGCCGGACGCGTCCCAGGCGATGCCCTGCGGGTTGCGGTGGCCGTAGGACCAGACGGGCGACCCCGCGAACGGGTTACCCGGGGCGGGAGCGCCCTCGGTCGTGATGCGCAGGACCTTCCCGCCGAGACTCTGGCGGTCCTGGGACGGGGCGCGGTCGCCGTTCTCCCCGGTCGTGACGTAGAGGTACCCGTCCGGGCCGAACGCGATCCGCCCGCCGTTGTGGATGCTGCCCTTGGGTATGCCCGCCAGCACCGTCCGCTGGGCGCCGAGGCGGCCGCCCTCCATGGTGACCGCCACGACCCGGTTGTCGGAGGGGGCCGTGAGGTAGGCGTACAGCACCGGGGTCGTGGCGTAGGTGCGGCGGTCGACCGCGAGCCCGAGCAGGCCCCCCTCGCCACCCGCGGCGACGCCCGGCACGGTGCCGATGAGGGAGGTGCCCCCGCGACCGTCGAGGCGCCGGACCGTGCCGGGGTCGCGCTCGCTGACCAGGACGCTGTGGTCGGGCAGCACCACCACGCTCCACGGGGTCTGCAGACCGGTGGCGGCGTCGACCGCGTCGGTCAGCTCCTGACGTCCCGACGCGCCGTCGCCGACGGTCGGCCCCGACGCCGCTGGGGTCGGGGCGGAGGAGGCGGTGCAGCCTGCGAGCGCGGCCAGGCCGAGCGCCCCCAGCCCCAGGACGGACCGACGCGGCAGGACGGGGGAGAGGTGGGTCGGCACAGCATCCGGCATCCCCCATCATCACCGATGCGACCGACGGGTAGGTTCGCGGGATGCCGGTCGTCTCCCTGCCCGACGAGTCGTGGATCGCCGACGTGGGGGAGGTGCCGGGGCTGGAGCTGCTCGCCTGGGACCTGCACGGTCCGCACCCCCGGGCCGACGAGATCGCCCTGGTCGTCCCGCCCTACATCGACGGGCGGATGCGTCTCGACCTCCTCGGAGCGATGCCGGTCCTGGAGGTGGTGCAGCTCCTCACCGCCGGTTACGACAACGTGACTCCGGTGCTCCCGGAGGGCGTCACGCTGTGCAACGGCGGGGGCATCCACGACGCGTCGACCGCCGAGCTGACGTTGGCCCTCATCCTGGCCTCGCTGCGCGGCATACCCGACTTCGTTGTCGCCCAACAGGAACCGCGCTGGATCCGCACGCGGATGTGGGACGCACTGGCTGACCGGCGCGTGCTCGTCGTGGGCTACGGCAACGTCGGGCGGGCCATCGTGCAGCGGCTGCTTCCGTTCGAGGCGGAGGTCACGGCGGTCGCGAGCCGGGCGCGGGCCGGCGACGACCTCGTCGACACCGTGCATGGCATCGACGAGCTGTCGGCGCTCCTGCCCGAGCACGACGTCGTCGTCCTCATCACCCCGCTCACCGAGGCCACCGAGGGGCTGGCCGGGCCGGAGTTCCTCGCCGCGATGAAGGACGGCGCGCTGCTCGTCAACGTCGCCCGCGGCAAGGTCGTCGACACCGACGCTCTCCTGGCCGAGACGACGAGCGGCCGGCTGCGGGCGGCCCTCGACGTGACCGACCCCGAGCCACTGCCGCCGGAGCACCCGCTGTGGCGCGCCCCGGGGGTCCTGATCTCCCCGCACGTCGGCGGGGCCAGCAGCGCGTTCCGGCCGCGGGCGCTCGCCCTGCTGCGGCGCCAGCTCCAGGCGTACGCGGCAGGGAAGCCCCTGGACAACGTGGTGAGCCGCTGACCGTTGCCGCCTGTCGGTGCCCGGGTGGACACTGCCGCATGGTCGAGACAGCAGGGGAAGCGGTGGTGGCGATCGGCACCCGGAAGGGGCTGTGGCTGGCGCGGAGCGACGACCGTGAGGAGTGGCGGCTGGAGGGGCCGCACTTCCTCATGAGCGAGGTGGCCGCGGTGTGCTTCGACCCCCGGCGCGGCGGCGGACGGCTGCTCGCCGGCGTCATGTCGTGGCACTGGGGGCCGACGGTCCAGGTGAGCGACGACGGCGGTCGCACCTGGAGCGAGGAGGAGCAGCGCGCCATCGCCTTCCCCAAGGACGACGACACCGCGCTCAAGCGGGTCTGGCAGCTGACCACCGACCCTCACGACGCCGACGTGGTCTGGGCCGGCTGCGAGCCGCACTCGCTGTGGCGCAGCGCCGACGGGGGCGAGACGTTCGCCCTCAACCGGGGGCTGTGGGAGCACCCCCACCACGCCGAGTGGGGGGACGGCGCGGGCGGTGGCGCCGTGCACACGATCGTCCCTCACCCCACCGACCCCGACGACCTGCTCGTGGCCATGAGCGCCGGCGGGGCGTACCGCAGCGGCGACGGGGGTGCGAGCTGGGCGCCGTCCAACCGGGGCATCTCCGCCTACTTCATGCCGGACCCCTATCCCGAGTTCGGCCAGTGCGTGCACAAGGTGGCGCGGGACGCGGTGACGCCCACGCGCCTGTACGCGCAGAACCACCGCGGCGTCTACCGGTCGGACGACGACGGTGAGACGTGGACCTCGATCGCCGAGGGGCTCCCCACCGACTTCGGGTTCACCGTCGTGGCGCATCCCCACCAGGGGGATGCGCTCTGGCTCATCCCCGTCGTCAGCGACGGGGAGCGCATCCCTCCTGGCGGCCGCCTCCAGGTGCAGCACTCCACGGACGCCGGGCGCACGTGGACGACGCAGGCCGCGGGGTTGCCGGAGCCGAGCTACACCGCCGTGCTGCGCGACGCGGCCGCCACCGACGGGGCGCCGCAGCCCGGGCTCTACTTCGGCACCCGCAACGGCGACGTCTTCGCCTCTCTCGACGAGGGGGCCACCTTCCGGTGCATCGCCGACCAGCTGCCCGATGTGCTCTGCGTCCGCGCGGCGGTGCTGGCGTGAGCGCGACGGCGCGGGTGGTGATACCCGGCATGCTCCGTGACCTCACCGACGGCGTGGGTGAGGTCGCCACGCCCGTGGGCGCCGACGGGTCCGACCTGGGCTCCGTCCTCGACCAGGCCTTCGCGCGCTGGCCGCGCGTCGAGTCCCGGGTGCGCGACGAGCGGGGCGCGATCCGCCCTCACGTCAACGTGTTCGTCGATGGCGAGGATGCCAAGAGGGGTGACGGGCTCGCCACCCACGTAGGTCCGGGCTCCGTGGTGCACGTCATCAACGCCGTCTCCGGGGGGTGATGCGCACCGTCGATGGGTGGCGCTCAGCCGGTCCACTCGCCGGTCGACCAGGCCCGCTCGAGCACCCCGAGGTAGGGGTCCAGCTCGAGCCCCTGCGCCGCGAGCCAACTGTCGTCGGCATACGTGCGCTCGTACCGCTCGGCCGGGTCGCACATCAGCGTGACCACGCTCCCAGTCTGGCCCGCCGCGCGGAGCTCGCAGGCCAGCCGCAGCGCGCCGTAGAGGTTGGTGCCCGTCGAGCCGCCGGCCCGGATCCCGGTGCGCTCGCGCAGGAACCGCATAGCGGCGACCGACGCGGCGTCGGGCACGCCGAGCATGCGGTCGACGACCGTGGGCACGAAGCTCGGCTCGACCCGAGGCCGGCCGATCCCCTCGATCCGTGAGCCGCGGCTGCCCTCGGTGGACCGGCCGTCGTAGGAGGGCAGGAACGCCGAACCCTCCGGGTCGACGACCGCGACGCGGGTGGCCAGGCCCTGGTAGCGCACGTAGCGGCCGATGGTCGCGCTCGTGCCGCCCGTGCCGGCGCCCACGACGACCCACGCGGGCACCGGATGCCGCTCGTGGGCGAGCTGCTCGAAGATCGACTCCGCGATGTTGTTGTTGCCGCGCCAGTCGGTCGCCCGCTCGGCGTACGTGAACTGGTCGAGGTAGTGGCCCGTGCACTCGTCCGCGAGTCGGCGGGCCACCTCGTAGACCTCGCTCGGGTCGTCGACGAGATGGCAGCGCCCGCCCTCGCGCTCGATGAGGTCGACCTTCTGCTGGCTGGTGGTGCGGGCCATCACGGCGACGAACCGCAGCCCGAGCATCCGCGCGAAGTACGCCTCCGACACCGCGGTCGAACCGCTCGACGCCTCGATGACCGTCGTCTCCGGCCCGATGAAGCCGTTGCAGATGGCGTACAGGAAGAGGGAGCGGGCCAGGCGGTGCTTGAGGCTGCCGGTGGGGTGGGTCGACTCGTCCTTGAGGTAGAGGTCGACGCCGGCATCGAGCCAGCCGCGGGGCAGCGGGACGGCCACCAGGTGGGTGTCGGCGCTCCGGTTGGCGTCGGCCCGGATGCGCCGCACCGACTCGTCGACCCAGGCCCGGCTCGTCGACCGGACCGGTGCGACGTCGAGCAGCGGAACGGGGGCGAGCGGGGCGTGCGGGTCCGGCATGTCGCACACCGTAGTGCGCGGTTGTGCTCGTGACCGGGGGTGAGTGGGTGTCCGTGGGTGACAGCCACGGCGAGCCGGGGGCATCCTGTGGGAATGACGCCCGTCCACGACGACCGCACGCTCGTGCTCCTGCGCCACGCCAAGGCCGAGCAGGTGCCGGGGAAGCCCGACCACGACCGGGCGCTCACCGAACGCGGTCGCCTCGACGCCGAGGCCGCTGGAGCGTGGCTCCATGCGCAGGGCATCGTCGCGGGACTGGTGATCTGCTCGACGTCGGTCCGGACGCGGCAGACCTGGGAGCACGCGGCCCGCGGCGGGGCCCAGGCCGAGTTCGTCGAGTTCCGGCGCGCGGTCTACCAGGGCGGGACGCCCGGGGTGCTCGACTGCCTCCACGAGGACGCGGGAGACATGCGCACCATCATCGTGGTCGGCCACGCCCCGTCGGTTCCCGACCTCGCCAGCGCACTG
>JBDSYO010000156.1:0-7174 GCA_039925625.1 Lapillicoccus sp.
AGCACGAGCACCACGCCCCCGATGACCAGCGGGCGCACCTTCGACACCGCCAGCAGCAGCCCCACGACGAGCGTCCCCGCCAGCAGGGCCCACGGGCGCCACTCGGGGGCGGCGGGCTTCGGGTCAGGCACGGCCCCACTGTATGCGTCGCCCGCTGCGGGCGACGAGCGCCCACGCCAGCGCGACGAGCACGAGACCCCCGCCGTAGGCGACGATCCCCCGCCAGCCCGCCACGGCGTACGCGAGACCGGCGAGGGCACCGAGCACGGACGAGCCCAGGTAGTAGAAGAGGACGTAGAGCGAGCTCGCCTCGCCCCGGTGGTCCGTGGCCCGCGCGCTGACCCAGCCGCTCGCCACCGAGTGCACGCCGAAGAAGCCGGCGGTGAAGGCGAGCATGCCGACCAGCACCACGGCGAGATGCTCGGCCACGGTGGCCACCAGACCCGCCAGGCACACCAGCTCGCAGGCCCAGAGCACCCGGCGCCGCCCGAAGCGGTCAGCCAACCGCCCGGCGACGGCGGCGGAGAACGTGCCCGAGAGGTAGATGAGGAAGACCAGCCCGACGAGGGCCGAGGAGAGCCCGAACGGCGCGGCGAGCAGCCGGAACCCGAGCAGGTTATAGACCCCGACGAAGCAGCCCATGAGCAGGAACGCCGTGGCGTAGAGCATGACGAGCACGGGGTCGCGCAGATGCCCGGCGAGGTGGCCGGCGGTGTCGCGGACTCCGCTGCGCTGCGCGCAGAACCGCCGCGACGGCGGAGCGGTGCGCAGGAAGGCCACGGTGAAGACGAGCGCCGCAAGCGCAGCCGCCTCCAGGGCCCATCGCCACGTCGTCACGTCGACGGCGACCGCCGCGAGGACCCGGCCGGCGAGGCCGCCGACCGTCGTGCCCGCGATGTAACGGCCCATCGCGGCCCCCAGGTCGGCGCCGTCCACCTCTTCGGCGAGGTAGGCCATGGCCGTCGCCGGCACGCCCGCCAGCGCGATCCCCTGCAGGGCGCGGCCGGCGACGAGGACCCCCATCGACGGGGCGAGCGGGACGAGCAGCCCGATGACCACCGAGGCGACGGCCGACGCCGCCATGACGGGGATGCGGCCGAAGCGCTCCGACAGGACGCTCGCCGGCACCACGGCCAGCGCGAGCATGCCCGTCGTCGCCGACACCGCCAGGGTGGCGCCCGCGGGGGTCTGGCCGAGATCGGCGGCGAGCTGCGGCAGGACGGCCTGCACGGCATACATCGCCACGAACGTCGTCATCCCGGCGGCGAAGAGGGCCAGGGTGACCCGCCGGTAGGCGGGCTCCCCCCCGCCGGTAGCCGGTCGGGTGGGCAGCGGTCACGGGCGAGTGTAGGCACGGCGGCCCGCGCGCCGAAGCGACGGGCCGCCATGCGCGACGGTCAGCGGGCCGCGGAGCCTTCGACGTAGTCGCTGTCGCTGTCCTTGATCCAGCTCATGAGCCCGCGCAGCTCCTTGCCGGTGGACTCGATCGGGTGCTCGGCCCCCTTCTTGCGCAGAGCCATGAACTCCGGCGCGCCGGCGTCCTGGTCGTCGATGAAGCGCTGGGCGAAGGCGCCGCTCTTGATGTCGGCGAGGACCGCCTGCATGTTCTCCTTGACGTGCGGGTCGATGACCCGCGGGCCAGAGACGTAGTCGCCGTACTCCGCGGTGTCGGAGATCGACCAGCGCTGCTTGGCGATGCCGCCCTCGATCATGAGGTCGACGATGAGCTTGAGCTCGTGGAGGCACTCGAAGTAGGCGACCTCGGGCTGGTACCCCGCCTCGATGAGGGTCTCGAACCCATACATGACGAGCTGCGACGCGCCGCCGCAGAGGACCGCCTGCTCACCGAAGAGGTCAGTCTCCGTCTCCTCGGTGAACGTCGTCCGGATGCCGCCCGCGCGCAGACCACCGATGGCCTTGGCGTAGGACTTCGCGAGGCCCCAGGCCGTGCCGGACGGGTCCTGCTCGACGGCGAGGAGCACGGGCACGCCACGGCCGTCCGCGAACTCGCGCCGCACGAGGTGTCCGGGACCCTTGGGGGCGACCATGAGCACGTCGGAGCCGGCCTCGGGCTTGATGTAGCCGAACCGGATGTTGAAGCCGTGCCCGAACAGCAGCGCGGCGCCCTCCTTGAGGTTGGGCTGGATCTCGTTGGCGTAGACCGTGCGCTGCACCTGGTCGGGCGTGAGGATGACGACGAGGTCGGCCTCCTTCACGGCGTCGGCCACGCTCTTGACGGTGAGGCCCTCGGCCTCCGCCTTGGCCTTGCTGCGGCTGCCCTCGGCGAGGCCGACGCGGACGTCGACACCAGAGTCACGCAGGTTCAGCGCGTGGGCGTGGCCCTGGCTGCCGTAGCCGATGACGGCGACCTTCTTGCCCTGGATGGCGGACAGGTCGGCATCGTCGTCGTAGAACATCTCGGCCATGGTGGCCAGCTCCTTCTGTTTGGGGGACAAACGTTTTCGGTATGCGGGTGGCTCAGGCGCTGCGCAGGCTCCGGTCGGTGATGGAGCGGGGTCCACGACCGACGCCGACGACCCCGGACTGCACCAGCTCACGGATGCCGAAGGGCTCGAGGATATGCAGCAGCGCCTGCACCTTCTCCGACTTGCCGGTGCACTCGATGGTGAGGCTGTCGGACGAGACGTCGATGACCTTGGCGCGGAACAGCTCGACGTCCTCGAGGATGCTGGACCGGTTGGTGGAGTCGGCCCGCACCTTGACGAGCACGACCTGACGCTGCACCGAGTGGTGCTCGTCGAGCTCCACCACCTTGAGCACCTCGACGAGCTTGTTCAGCTGCTTGGTGACCTGTTCCAGGGGCAGCTCGTCGACGTCCACGACGACGGTCATCCGCGAGATGTCCGGGTGCTCGGTGGGGCCGACCGCGAGGGAGTCGATGTTGAAGCCGCGCCGGGAGAACAGCCCGGCGATGCGGGCCAGGACGCCGGGCTTGTCCTCGACGAGGACGGACAGGGTGTGCTTGGGCATGGCGCTCTCCTGCCGTCAGTCTTCGCGGTCCCACACGGGCGCCTGCCCGCGGGCGTTCTGGATCTTGTCGTTGCTCACGCCGGCCGGCACCATCGGCCAGACCATGGCGTCGGGGTGGACGACGAAGTCGATGACGACCGGCCGGTCGTTGCACGCCAGCGCCTGACGGATGACGTCGTCGACGTCCTCCTGCCGCTCGGCGCGCAGCCCGAGGCAGCCGTAGGCCTCGGCCAGCTTGACGAAGTCGGGGATCCGGCGCGGCACTCCGTCGTTGTGGCTGCTCGTATGCAGGTCGGTGTTGGAGTAGCGCTCGTTGTAGAAGAGGGTCTGCCACTGGCGGACCATCCCGAGGCTCGAGTTGTTGATGATGGCGACCTTGATCGGGATGTCGTTGATGACGCAGGTGGCGAGCTCCTGGTTGGTCATCTGGAAGCAGCCGTCACCGTCGATGGCCCAGACGACCCGGTCCTTCTCCCCCACCTTGGCGCCCATGGCCGCGGGGACCGAGTACCCCATCGTGCCCAGGCCGCCCGAGTTGAGCCAGGCGTTGGGCCGCTCGTACTGCACGTACTGGGCGGCCCACATCTGGTGCTGGCCGACGCCCGCGACGTAGACGGCTTCGGGTCCGGTGATCTGGCCGATCCGCTCGATGACGTACTGCGGCTCCAGCCGGTCCTCGTAGTCGGTGTAGCCGAGGGGGAAGGTCTCCTTCCACTCGTGGGTCTGGGCCCGCCAGGCGGTGTAGTCGGCCGGCGCGCCCTCGTCGGCGCGGATGGCCGCGACGAGGTCGCGGATGACCTCCTTGGCGTCGCCGACGATCGGCACGTCGGCCACCCGGTTCTTGCTGATCTCGGCGGGGTCGATGTCGGCGTGGATGACCTTCGCCCCGGTGGCGAACGTCGACAGCTGACCGGTGACCCGGTCGTCGAACCGGGCGCCGAGGGTGATGAGCAGGTCGGACTTCTGCAGAGCCGTGACCGCCGCGACCGTGCCGTGCATCCCCGGCATACCGAGGTTCAGCGGGTGCGAGTCGGGCACCGCCCCACGGGCCATGAGCGTGGTCACGACCGGGATCTGGGTCAGCTCGACGAGCTCGCGCAGCTCGTTGCTCGCCCCGCTGCGGATGACCCCGCCGCCCACGTAAAGGACCGGCCGCTCAGCGGCCGCCATGAGCTTCGCCGCCTCGCGGATCTGCTTGCTGTGCGGGCGGATCACCGGCCGGTAGCCGGGCAGGTCGATCTGCGGCGGCCACGAGAACGACATCAGACCCTGGAGGGCGTCCTTGCTGATGTCGACGAGCACCGGCCCGGGCCGGCCGGTGGAGGCGACGTGGAACGCCTCGGCCAGCGCCCGCGGGATCTGCTGCGGGTCGGTCACGAGGTAGTTGTGCTTGGTGATGGGCATGGTGATGCCCCGGATGTCGGCTTCCTGGAAGGCGTCGGTCCCGATGGACTTGCTCGAGACCTGGCCGGTGATGGCGACGATCGGCATCGAGTCCATGTAGGCGTCGGCCAGCGGGGTCACGAGGTTGGTCGCGCCCGGACCGGAGGTGGCCATGCAGACCCCGACCCGGCCGGTGGCGGCGGCATACCCCTCGGCGGCGTGGCCGGCACCCTGCTCGTGGCGCACGAGGATGTGCCGCACCGACGTGGAGTCCATGAGCGGGTCGTAGGCCGGCAGGATCGCGCCGCCGGGAATGCCGAAGACGGTGTCGACGCCGAGCTCCTCCAGCGAGCGCACCAGCGCCTGCGCGCCCGTGATCTGCGCCGGGGCCGCCAGCGGTGGTCGGGACGCCGGGGGGACGGACGTCGCCACCGGAGCAACCGGGACGACCGGGGCAAGGGGGGCGACCGGACCGGCGGGGCCGGCCGAGGCGGTCGGGCCGCCCGGTCGGGGCCGCGCATGGGCCAGGTCGGCTGGGCTCGGACGCACCGGTGTCGCTCCGTTGCTCACTGGTCCACCACTTCTCGATCGGGTCGTACTGGGGCTGGGGCTGGTCTGCGGCTGTCGAGCCACGAGTCGGGCGGGAACGGTCGGCTCCCACAAAAAACCCCTCCGGTCCCGGGGGACAGAAGGGGGAGCGCGTCGGTCAGGCGGGTTGCCTGCTCAGACGCGCTGATGAAGTACGAGGACTCGAGCCACCTGCTCACGGTGCTCTGCGGAGGCCGCTCGTGTCAACCGGCGGACGGGGCCGTCTCACCATCCGGCTGCCCGTCCCGCATACCGGACCCTCAGGCGGGTCAGGCGGCGGTCAGGCGATATTCATCCGCGACTTGAGGGTGTCGCGCTTGTCCTCGAACCGGGCCGCCTGCTTGTCGAGGCCGTCCATGAAGGTGGCCAGCTCGGAGCGGGCTCGTTCGCCCTGCTCGGACAGGCCCTCCATCTCGAAGACCTTCCAGAAGCGCAGCACGGGCATGACGACCTCGTCGCGGTGCGAGCGCAGGTCGTAGATGCCGGCGACTGCCATCTCGACCGCCTTGCGCTGGAACCCGGGGATGTCGGAGCCCGGCATCTTGAACCCCTGGACCACGTCGAGGATGGCCTGCATCGCCTGGTCGGGAGAGAGCTCGATCGCTGCGGCCATGAGGTTGCGGTAGAAGATCATGTGGAGGTTCTCATCGGCCGCGATGCGGGCGAGAAGCCGCTCGGCCATGGGGTCGTCGGTGTAGCGACCGGTGTTGCGGTGGCTGACCCGGGTGGCGAGCTCCTGGAACGAGACGTAGGACAGGTTGTGCATCATCGTGTCGCCGTGGTCGGCGGCATACCCCTGCGACATGTGGGTCATCCGGAAGCGCTCGAGCTCCGCGGGGTCGACCGACCGCTTGACGAGCAGGTAGTCGCGCATGGCGATGCCGTGGCGGCCCTCCTCGGCGGTCCACCGATGCACCCAGGCGCCCCAGGCGTCGTCGCGGCCGAAGATGGTGGCGATCTCGTGGTGGTAGCTGGGCAGGTTGTCCTCGGTGAGGAGGTTGACGACGAGCGCGCTGCGGGCGACGTCACTCATCGGCGAGTCGTCAGGGGTCCAGGGGTCGCCGTCCATGAGCCCGTCGAAGTTCCGCCCGTCGCTCCACGGGATGTACTCGTGGGGGAACCACTCCTTGGCCACCTTGAGGTGGCGGTTGAGCTCGCCCTCGACGACGGGGTTGAGCTCGCGGAGCAGGTCGGTCTCGGACCAGGTCGTCGTCATGGGGTCGAGGTTACGCCTGCGTAGGTGCGAAAACCCCCTGCGCCCGGACCCCGGCGTCGGCCACCCTGGGTGGATGAGGCTCCCGGAGGGCGTCACGACCCGTGCGCTGCGACCCGAGGATGCCGCCGAGGTCTGCGCCCTCATGATGGCCGCGGAGACGGCCGATGTCGGTGAGCCGTTCGTCGACCTCCCGAACCTCGTCGGTCACTGGCGGCGCTCGAGCTTCGACCTGGCCACGCAGACGGTGGGCGTGGTCGACGGCCTGCTCAGCAGGGGCCCGCTCGTCGGGTATGCCGAGGTGTCCGACGGTCGCTACGCCGACGTCGTCGTGCCCCCGCCCCACCGCGGTCGGGGCATCGGCACGGCCCTCGCCCGGTGGACCCAGGACGAGGCGCGGCGGCAGGGCGGGGCGCAGGTGGGGATGGCCGTGCCGCTCGGCAGTCCGGGTGACGCGCTGCTCACCGCCTTGGGCTACCGGGTGGCGTGGACGTCGTGGATCCTGGCGCTGCCGGAGGGCGCGCAGGTGGCCCCTCAGCCGCTACCGGACGGGTTCTCGGTCCGGGGTATGCGCGCCGGCGCCGGCCGAGGGCAGGACGAGCGGGCGGCATACCGGGTGGTCGAGGACGCCTTCGGGGAGTGGCCCGACCGTCGGTCGCAGACGTTCGAGGACTGGGCGGCGCGCACCGTGCAGCGCCCCGGCAGCGACGCCGAGCACCTTCGTCTGGCGGTCGACGCCCAGGACGAGGTCGTCGGGGTGAGCGTCCTCTCGGTCAGCCACGGCGTGGGGGTCGTCGACAACCTCGCCGTCCGCCGCGACCACCGCGGCCGCGGTCTGGCCCGGGCCCTGCTGGCCGACAGCTTCGCCGTCACGCGGCGGCAGGGCGCCACGCGGTCGGAGCTGTCGACCGACTCGAGGACCGGAGCCCTCGGCCTTTACGAACGGGTGGGCATGGTCGTCACGTCGACGTGGCTCCACCGCGTGGCCGTGTTCTCCGC
>JBDSYO010000157.1:0-3215 GCA_039925625.1 Lapillicoccus sp.
AGCAGGAGCCGGAAGTCACGGCTGCCCCAACGGCGTCGGGCACCCGGACGGTCGGGACGGCTGGTCGGCATGCTCGAGATATTAGTACGTCGTCTAACTATTCAACAGATGATTCTTGGATGACGTACCGATAGCCCCGGCCGGTGCCACAATGGACGGTATGCCGAGGCGACCTCCCGCTCACGACGCGGTCGATGCCCATGTGGCCCGCTGGGTGACCCAGGTCCCGGAGATCGATCCGGCGATCGAGGGGGCGGTGACCCGGATGCAGTACATCCTTCGCCGGCTCGGCAAGGCGGACGCGCTGGCCCATGCCGGCCAGAGCTTCACGCTCGAGGACGTCAAGACCCTGCACGCCCTCATGGTGCAGCCCTACCCCGTCGAGGCGACGCCGGCGATGCTGGCTGACTTCTGTCACGTCACGCGGGCCGCGATGACGAGCCGGCTGGACCGCCTCGTCGAGTCGGGTCACGTCACGCGCGAGGTGGACCCGCTGGACCGGCGACGCCTTCTCGTCCGCCCCACCCCTTTGGGCCGTCAGACCTGGACGGAGCACCTGCACATCGGCATGGCCCGGGAGAAGGCTCTCCTCGCTGCGCTCTCCCCCCGCGAGCTGGACCTGCTCAACGTCCTGCTGCGCAAGGTCCTGCTCTCGTTCGACGAGTGACGCGCGACCGGCCCGTCTGCCGGTCTGCGGGCGGTGAGCGCATCCGGTCGGCGCCAACGATGCGGCCGTGGTGACCTGACCCCACCCGATCTGAGTGCTGGTGCTCAGGCGAGGTCGTGAGCGGACACGACAGGGTGGAGCGGGCGCGGTCAGGCACCGACCCGTAGCGTCGACCTGACACCCGACCGTGAGCCGACCGACCTGGGGGCACCGTGCACGACCCGATGGAGACCGTGGGGCGCACCCGCGACGAGCTGGCGCGCCAGGGCGCGGCGTTCCGCGAGGCCGGGCAGCATCTCGGGCCGGTCACTGCCAAGGACGGCTCGGGGGCCGTGACGGTCACGCTCGACCCGCAGGGACGTCTCACCCAGATCCTCGTCTCGATGACCTGGCGGCAGCACCTCTCGCCCCAGACCCTCGCGGCGGCGGTCAACGACGCGATGACCGCCGCCGGGGTCGAGCGCATGAACACGTGGGGCGCCGACGTGGCGCAGGCCGCCGACCGTGCCGTCTCCGCCCCGACGCCCCTGCCGGCCGACGACCTCGCGCAGCGGCTGAGCGAGGCGGCCGCGGCCGACGGGTCCGGCGTGGTGGAGAGCTCGATGCAGACCATGCGCGACCAGCTGCGCGAGCTGGTCGACGGCATCGAGGACGTGAAGCGCGACATCCAGGCCCACCTCGCCCGGGAATTCGCCGGGCGCAGTCCCTCGGGGCACGCCAAGGCGACGATCGCCGGCAACGGGTCTGTGGTCGACCTGTCGTTCGACCGGGGCTGGCTGGAGTCCGCCCACGCCAACAACATCGGCCGCGAGGCGCTGCAGGCGATCCAGGACGCCTACCAGCAGCTGTCGGGCCACGACGTCCAGGCCATCGTCGACCGCAGCCAGCTCGGCGAGATGCACCGCCTGTCGCAGGACCCCCGCGCCATGGCGCGGGCGTTCGGCCTGCGGCCCTAGCTCCCTACGCGACCCACGCGACCCCCCGACCACTCCCCTCCCGAAGGAGACCGACATGACCTACGAGGTCCAGCTCCAAGCCCTGAAGAAGGACGCCGACACGTGGGAGACCACCTCCAGCACTCTGCTCACGGCCGAGAACAGCGCCTGGGGCCTCACGCTCGGTGAGTCCGAGCTCTCCTGGGCGGCAGCCACCGTGGGTCTCACCGACAGCTACAACTCCGCCCAGAACAAGGTGGCCATGCTGCTGGCCGACGGCTCCACGCAGACCGGCAACATCTCGCAGACCCTTCTGCAGGTGAAGCACAACTACGAGGTCAACGAGCACAGCGCCGAACAGCAGTACCGGGGCGCGTGGGAACCGGTCGGCTGAGCCGACCGCCCTCCGTCCGAGCACGCCCGCACCGCAAAGCAAAGGGGACACCATGTCCGGCACGGCAGACGACATCAGGAATCTGGTCAACCGGTTCGATGGCCTGGTCCAGGACCTCCAGAACGCCGTCAACGACGCCCTCGACTGGGTCCCGTGGGGCCTCGGCTGGTTGGCCGACAAGATCCGCGACCTCTGGAACGGCCTCATGGACAAGATCCAGGCCTTCTACGCGCCCCTGATGGAGATCCTCAGCAACCTCGGCTCCCCGAGCGCGGTCTCGGGCAAGGCCGACTCGTGGAGCTCCCAGGTCGGCTCCCCCGTGAGTGGACGGGTGGCGCTCGCCGACGTCGGGTCTCTTGCCGTCGACGACAGCTGGAAGGGGTCGGCCGCCGACCAGTACAAGCAGCAGGCGCCGCTGCAGAAGACGGCGCTGCAGAACGTCAAGACGCAGCTCACCGACGGCATCAGCGGAGCGCTCAAAGACGTCTCGTCGGCCATCCAGCTGTTCTTCGGCATCATGATCACGGCTATCGGGGCCTACATCGCCGCGATCCTCGTCGCCCTGGGCCAGGTTGGCACGATCTTCCTCATCCCGACCGGGATCCTCACGGCGGTCGTCGCCTCGGGCATCTTCGGCGGCGCCTTCTACGTTGCGGGCGAGAACCTCAAGTCGTCGTGCCGCGCGGCCAAGACGGTGATGGACCAGAAGGTCGCCGAGAACACGGGCTATCCCAACGGCTCCTGGCCGGTGGCCACGCTGTGACGTCCCCCCGGGCGGAGGAGCGCCGGCCCCTCATCGCCACGGGGACGGCCCGGTCCCTCGCGGCCGGCGTCTTCATCGCCGTCGATGTCGCGCTGTGCCTGCTGTGGCTCTCGGTGCTGCAGACCTCACCCCCGCTGCGCGGGCTCATCGTGGCCGGGATCGCGACCCTGGCGGTCGGGGCCTGCTGCCTCGTCGCGGTCATCGTCCTCGGCCGCCGCTGGTCGGCCCCGGTCGGGGTGACGCGGCCCAACCGCAGCACCGCCACCAGCCTGCTCTCACTCGTCTCGGTGCTGCAGCTCGTGGGGGGTTTCACCGCCATGGTGGTGCTCGGGGGGACCGCCGACAACGCCGGCTACGCCGTCCTCGTCCCGACGATGGTCTCAGCGGTGGCCGCGGCCGCCTTGGGCGTGGCCGTCTCCCGGCACATCGCGCGCACCGCGGCCGGCGTCCTCGGCC
>JBDSYO010000158.1:0-9319 GCA_039925625.1 Lapillicoccus sp.
GGCCAGGGCATCCAGCTGTTGTCGAAGACGCTCGCCCTGGCCGCGACCCGGGCCGGACGACACGCGATGCTCAGCGCCGAGGTCGGCGGCGAGATGCGCGGCGGCCCGTCGCTGGCCAGCGTCGTCGTCGCCGACGAGCCGGTCCGCGCGCTGCCCATCCTCGAGGCGGCCGACGCCATGGTGCTGGCCCACCACAAGTTCAGCGGCAAGCCGGTGTCCCGGCTTCTCCCTGGGGGCCTGTGCCTCGTCAACGCCTCGGTCGTGGAGGAGGCGGACCAGCCGCCGGGGGTCCGCTGCGTCCGCGTCCCCGCCGCGTCCGTGGCCAAGGAGCTCGGGGCTCCGCAGGCCGGCGGGCTCGTCCTGCTCGGCGCCTTCAACGCCGTGACCGGCCTGGTGCCCGCCGACGCGCTGGTGGAGGCGATGCGCGAGCTGCTACCGCCCTACCGTCAGCAGCACGTGGCCTCGAACGCGGCGGCGCTCGCGGCCGGCGCCGACCTCGTCTCCGGACTGGTGCCGGCGCTCGACCCCTTCGGTGCGGCGGTGTCGTCGTGACCGCCGCGCTGCTCAGCGGGAGCTCCGCGATCGCCGAGTCCGCGATCGCTGCGGGACTGCGGTTCTTCGCCGGCTACCCGATGTCGCCGTTCACCGGGCTTCTCGAGAGCCTGTCGAAGCTGCTGCCCGAGGCCGGGGGAGTATGCGTCAACGCCGAGAGCGAGATCGAGGGAGTCAACATGACCCTCGGTGCCGCGGCGGCGGGCGCCAGGGCGGCGACCGGGTCGTGCGGGCAGGGGATCGCCCTGATGCAGGAGGCCATCGCCGAGGCAGCCCTCAACGAGACGCCCTTCGTCGTCTTCAACATGGCGCGCAACCAGCAGGACTACTTCCAGTGCACCCGCGGCGGCGGCTGGGGCGACTACCGCACGATCACCCTGGCGCCCAAGGACGTGCACGAGGCTGTCGAGCACACCCAGCTGCTGTTCCACCTGGCCGACCTGTACCGCGCCCCGACGATCCTCTACGGCGACCCGCTCCTCGCCAACACCCAGGTGAGCGTGGACATCGCGCGGCTCGACCTCGGTCCACTGCCCGACAAGGCCTGGGCCCTCGACGGGTCGCTGAGCGGCACCGGCCGGTCGCGTCAGGTGTGGACCTGGGCCATGGGGAAGGCGACCGAGCCCGGTCCCGGACCGGACCGGCACTGGCGGGCCGTGGCCGACAAGTTCGACATGATCGACCGCATCGAAGCCCGCCACGAGACCGTCCTCGTCGAGGACGCCGACGTCGTGGTCGTGGCGTTCGGATCGGCTGCCGCCTTCTGCGAGAAGGTCGTCCGCGGCCTGCGAGCCGAGGGCCACCGCATCGGTCTGTTCCGGCCGGTCACCCTCTGGCCGTTCCCCGGCGCCGCCCTGACGGAAGCCACGCGCACCGCGAGCCAGGTGCTCGTCTTCGAGCTCAACGCCGGTCAGCTCGTCGACGACGTCCGGGGGTGGGCCGCGCACCGCGATCGCATCGCGTCCATCGGCGGGGTCAGCATCCACGAGTCGGGCCTCAGCTACGGCGACCTGCTCGACGTGCCCGTCATCCGCGAACGGATCCTCGCCCGACTGTCGAGCGCGACCTCCTCCACCTTCGTCGGGAGCCCCTCATGACCACGCGTGACCTGCTGCCCCTCGTCGATACGAGCGCCCCCGCCCCAGCGCCGAGCGTCGAGGCCGCCGCACCACACCCGTCCCTCATCCTCGGCGCCCACTCGCTGTGCCCGGGGTGTGGGGAGCCCGTCGCCCTGAGGCTGCTCATGGAGACCCTGATCGACCTCGGCATCGTTCAGCGCACCATCGGTGTGGTGGGGCACGGGTGCTACGGCAGCTTCGTGCGGATCATGGACATCGACGTGCTGCAGTGCCTGCACGGCCGGGCGCCGTCCTGCGCCACGGGGGTCAAGCGGGTCCGTCCGGACTCGGTCGTCTTCACGCTCCAAGGTGACGGGGACATGGTCAACGAGGGCCTGCAGGAAGTGCTGCACGCCGCGGCGCGCGGCGAGAACATCACCTGCGTGCTGCTCAACAACGGGGTCTTCGGCGACACCGGCGGTCAGCAGACGGCGACGACCGTGCTCGGGCAACGGACCAAGACGAGCCTCGAGGGGCGCGACGCAGCGCAGCACGGCTACCCCATCCCCATCGCCGACCTCGTGGCCTCGCTGCGCGGCACGGGCTACGTCGCGCGCGGTTCGGTCTCATCACCCGCAGGGGTGGCACAGACCAAACGCCTGTTGCGGCGGGCGTTCGAGTCGCAGCTGGAGGGTCGTGGCCTCAGCCTCGTCGAGATCCTCACCATGTGCCCCACCGGGTGGTTCGTCCCCGCACGGGACGGCGCGACCTACCAGGCCGACGCCATGGAGCCGGTCTACCCTCTCGGCGAGCTCGCTGTGGCCGGAGGGGCGTCGTGACCGCCGCGACCCTCCTTCCGCGCAGCAAGACGAGTGAGGCGGTGGCGGAGTTCCTGCTCGGCGAGTACCTCGCCGGGCGCATACGCCCGGGCGACCGCATCGACCTGGACCGGGTCGCCAGTGACCTCGGCGTCAGTCGCGCGCCTGTGCGGGAGGCGCTGATCCTCCTCGAACGTGACGGCTCGGTGCGGATGCCGTTCCACCGGGGGGCGTTCATGGGCGACATCGACGCGGCCGCGGTGCGCGAGGGGTTCACCCTGTACGCGCTGCTCTCCGGCCTGACGGCTGAGCTGACGACCGAGCACGGCGACGCCGAGACGGTCGCCGCCCTCGGCGTGGCCGCCGACCACGCGCTCGCCAGCCGGTCCGCGATGGAGTACGAGGTGCATGCGCGCGAGTTCCGCCGCCTCGTCAACACCGGCGTGGCCGGCCCGCATCTGCGCTCGATGCTGCGCACCTTCAACGGGCTCGTGGTCGCCGTCTCGGGCATCGCGATCGAGGCTGGCCTGGGCGACGAGCAGCGGCTGCTCGCCGCCGAGCTGGCCGCGATCCGCGCCGGTGAGCGGGGGACGGCCGGTGCGGCCGCCATCGACCACGTGCGCGCCACCGGCGAACGCGGCATCGGCGTGCTCGTCGACCGAGGCGTCCTCGCCGAGTCGTCTGCGGGCGACGCGGGGACCGGAGACGAACCCGCCGTCAGCACTCTCGGTGCCATCGTCGCCCGGGTCGCCCGGGTCGCTGCCGCCGGAGGGGCCCGATGAGCGACCGCATCCCGCGCCGGCCCGGTCGCGACGGCACCCTGATGATCGACGTTGACGCGTGCAAGGGTTGCGAGCTCTGCATCGCGGTCTGCCCGCCCCAGGTGCTCGAGATGTCGAGTGCCGTCAACGACATGGGCTATCGCTTCCCGCTGCTCCACCAGGGCTGCACCGGCTGCACCGCCTGCCAGATGGTCTGCCCGGACTACGTTTTCACGGTCTACCGGACGCCGCGGGGTACGGAGTCAGCCGACCCAGCTGACCCAGCTGACCCAGGAGGAGACGACACGTGACGACACGGATACGCCTGGACGACAAGGTCGTCGTGGTGACCGGTGCGGGACGGGGTCTGGGTGCGGCGTACGCGCGGCACCTGGCCGCGCTTGGGGCGCGGGTCGTGGTGGCCGACGTGGATGCGGACGTCGCGGAGGAGACGACCGCGTCGATCCGGCAGGCGGGCGGTCAGGCGGTCGTGCACGTCGGGTCGGTCGCCGACCCAGCCGTCGCCGACTCCGTGGTCGACGCCGCGGTGCAGCGATGGGGACGTCTCGACGGGCTGGTCAACAACGCCGGCATCTTCTACGCCAGCACCATCGCCGCCGAGGAGCCCGACCGGGTGCGTCGCCTCCTCGAGGTCAACGTGCTCGGCACCGTCTACTGCGGCCTCGCCGCCCTGCGCCGGATGCTCGAGCAGGGTTGGGGCTCGCTGGTCAACATCACGTCCGGCTCGCAGAGTGGCACCGCGGGGCTCGCGGTCTACTCGGCCTCCAAGGGCGCGGTCGCGTCGCTGACCTACAGCTGGGCGCTGGAGGTGGCCGGCTCGGGGGTGCGGGTCAACGCCCTGTCGCCGAACGCCGGGACCCGGATGGCCGACACCTACGAGGCCTGGCGCGGGCGCACGGACTCGGGCCAGAACCTCGGCAAGCCACCGTCGAACAACGCGCCCGCCCTGGCTTACCTACTGAGTGATGCGTCTGCCCGGCTCAACGGCCAGGTGCTCCGGGTCGACGGCGGCGAGCTGGCCGTCGTCGGGCACCCGCGTCCGCTGGCGCCCCCCGCGGTGCGCGACGCGTGGACCGTCGATGCGGTGGCCGAGGCAGTGGCCGGCGAGCTCGACGGCCAGCTGCAGCCGCTCGGTCTTTCGGTGGACGGGTCATGACCGACGGCCCCGACCTCTGCTTCACCTTTGGCGACGTTGTCGTTGTCACCGGTGCCGGTAGCGGCATCGGGCGCTCGGTCGCGCACATCGGGGCCCGGATGGGCCTGCACGTGGCGGCGTGGGACCGGGACGCCGCGTCGGTCGGCCGCGTTGCGGAGGAGATCGTCGCGGCGGGTGGACGGGCGTCCGCGATGACGGTCGACGTCGGGGTGGCCGCTGACATCGAGAGCGCGATGGAGCGCAGCGCGACCCTGGGAGTGGTGCGTCACTTGGTGAACAACGCCGGGCCACCGTCGAGCGCCGCGCTCGACTTCGACGAGGCGGTACGTCTGTGTGTCGGAAGCGTCCGCCGCGTCACGGAGGCGTGGCTGGCGGTCGCTCCCGCCGAGCAGGGCAGCGTGGTCAACACCGCGTCCGTCGCCGGCAACCTGGTCGGCTCGAGCCCGGATTGGTACCCCACCGCCAAGGCGGGTATCACGGGATACACCCGGCACCTGGCGACCTACCGCAGCGACCGGATCCGGGCCAACGCGGTCGGCCCGGGGATGACCGACACCCCGCGCCTGGCGGGCTTCGCCTCGAGCGAGCTCGGGCAGGCGGTGGTGCGGCGGATCCCCTTGCGTCGCATGGGAACTCCTGACGAGATGGCCCACGTCATCCTGTTCCTGCTGTCCCCGCTGGCGGGCTACGTCAACGGCGCTTTCGTGCCCGTGGACGGCGGTTGGACCGTCGCGCAGTGACGGCGAGGTCCGGAGCCCGTGCGAGTTCGGTCAGGGTTGGTCAGGGTTGGTCAGGGACGCCGCGTGAAGCCCTCGAGGAAGATGGCGGTGCAGTCGTCGGCCAGCTTCTCGACCGACGAGCCACCGCGCCGCGGCCGGTACCACCGCACCGAGAGCCACAGGGCGTCGCGCAGCATCCGGTAGAAGACGTTCGCCTCGACGTCGTCGCGCAGGACCCCGGCGGCCACGCCGTCCTTGATCGTCGACAGCCAGGTCTGCTGGATGCTGCGGGCGCCGGCCTTGAGCGCCGCCGACCCGCTCTCGGCCAGCTGGGGCGCGTTCGCCTGGTAGATCTCGGTGGCGTGCGGGTGCGCGAAGGCGGTCTCGATGGAGACGTGGATCAGGCGGTCGAGGCGCTGCCGTGGCTCGGCGACCTCCGCGACCACGGCGGCGTAGCGCTCCACGATGTCGTCGACGTACTCCCCGAGGATGGCCTCCACCATCGCGTCCTTGGACGGGAAGTGGTGGTAGAGGCTCCCGGACAGCATGCCGACCTTGTCGGCGATGTCCCGCACCGTGGTGCCGGTGATGCCCTGGCGGGCGAAGAGCTCGGCCGCGGTCTCAAGGATCACGGTGCGCCGGTCCGGCTGCGCGTGCACGGTGGGCATACGACCGACGATAGTCGTCGCACCGTAGCGCGGCACGGCTGTTTGGCGACCAAGCGCTTGCTTTGTATGGTGGCTGCGACGTCAGGGAGGCGCAGATGAGCGACGACGAGGCGACGCCCGGCGACGGGCCGGTTCGCTACGAGGTCCGCGGTCGGGTGGCCGTGGTGACGATGAACCGGCCGGAGTACCGCAACGCGCAGAACTCCGCGATGACCTACGCGCTCGACGACGCGTTCTACGCCGCCGCCGCCGATGACGACGTGGCCGTCATCGTGCTGCGGGGCGCCGGGCGGCACTTCTCCGCCGGGCACGACATCGGAACCCCCGGCCGTGACGTCGACCAGTCCTTCCCGCGTCGGGCCGGGCTGTGGTGGGACCACGTCGGCAAGCAGGGCGTCGAGAGCCGGTACGCGCGGGAGTCGGAGGTCTACCTCGGGATGTGCCGCCGGTGGCGCGAGCTCCCCAAGCCGATGATCGCGTCGGTGCACGGAGCCTGTATCGCCGGAGGTCTCATGCTGGCCTGGACCTGCGACCTCATCGTGGCCGCAGACGACGCATACTTCATGGATCCGGTGGTGCGCATGGGGATCCCCGGCGTGGAGTACTTCGCGCACCCGTGGGTGATGGGGGCCCGGGCGGCGCGGGAGTTCCTCTTCACGGGTGAGCGCTTCGACGCCGCGCGGGCCCTACAGGTGGGCATGGTCAACCGCGTCGTGCCCCGAGACCGCCTCGAGGAGGAGACGATGGCGCTCGCCGACTCCGTCGCCCGGATGCCCCGGCTGGGGTTGGCGCTCACCAAGCGGGCCATCAACCAGAGCGAAGACCTCATGGGGCTCAGGGCGGGAATGGACTCCGTCTTCGGGCTCCATCACGCGGCCCACGCCCACAACGCCGAGGTGGGTGTGGATGCGTTGGGCGGAATGGACGCGCGGTCGATGCGGGCGCGCCCCGGCGAGGACACCGGTGCTCGTGACGACGGGCCCACCGGATGACCATGGAGGTCACTGGCATCGCCCAGCGCGACGCGTGGCGCGACCACATGTTGCCGCCCGTGGAGCGCGTGCGCGACGGGCTCTGGTCGGTGCCCCTACCCAACCGGCACAGTGGGATCCGCTACGTCCTCTGCTACCTCGTCGAGCTCGATGAGGGCCTGGCCGTCGTCGACCCCGGCTGGAACGACGACGAGTCGTGGAGTGCCCTCGAGGCTGGGCTGAAAGCGCTCGGCCGTCGGCCGGCCGAGGTCCGCAGCATCGTCGTGACCCACAGCCACCCCGACCACCTGGGCGGCGCCCGACGGCTGCGGGCCGAGTCCGGCGCACCGCTCCTCGTGCACGAGGCGGAGGCGCCGCTCATCGCCGAGGAGCCCGGTGACCCCACCCGGCTCATCGCCCGCACCGCCCCGTGGCTCGCCCGGCACGGCAGTTCGGCCGAGGAGATCGCGAGCTTCTACTCCGACCGCGCCGAGCTGGTGGCGTTCAGCGACATGCCCCGTCCCGACGCCTACCTCGTCGACGGGGAGCAGCTGCCGTGGCCGGGCCGCGAGGTCTACGCCATGCATACCCCCGGCCACACGCCGGGCCACCTCTGCCTGCACGCGCCGGCTGACCGGCTGCTCCTCACGGGTGACCACCTGCTGCCGCGGATCACTCCGACTGTTTCGGCGTTCCCGGGCAGCGGGCGCAACCCGTTGGCCAGCTACCTCGACTCGCTGGCCAAGAGCGTCTCGGTCGACGTCGACGAGGTGCTGCCCGCCCACGAGTACCGGTTCTCGGGACTGCAGGACCGCGTGGCCACGGTGCTGCACCACCACGAGGAGCGCGAGACGGAGGTGTTCACCCTGCTCGGCGACGCCGGAGAGCCACTGACCGCTCAGCAGCTGTCGCCGCGCCTCACCTGGTCGCGTCCGTGGGAGGAGATCCAACCGGCGATGCGGCGGGCGGCACTGGCCGAGACGGTCGCCCACCTCGTGCTCCTCGAGAGCCGGGGGGCCCTGCGTCAGGTCGCTGACCCGACGGTCGGGTCTGCAGAGCCCGACGCCGATCCCGTGATCCGGTGGGAGCCGGTGACGTCCGGCTGATGCTCGTCGACGTCCAGCTGCCCGTACAGGCCGGAACGACTGCCGACCCCCGGTGGGTCACCCGGTTCGCTCAGCACGCCGAACGGTGCGGCTTCGACGGCCTCGTCGCGGTCGAGCACACCGTGGTGGGCCGCGACTACGCCGCGGTCTACCCGTATGCGTCCGACGGCCTGATGGGGCTCCCGGTCGACTGCCCCATCCCCGACCCTCTGGAGCTGCTCGCCTTCCTCGCGGCCGTCACGACCCGGGTCACCCTCGCCACCGGGGTGCTGGTCCTGCCCAACCACCACCCCGTGGTGCTCGCCAAACGCGTGGCGACGCTCGACGTGCTGAGCGGTGGCCGGGTGCGGCTGGGCGTCGGAGTCGGCTGGATGGCCGAAGAGGTCGAGGCCTGCGGTGCCAACTTCGCCACCCGGGGTCGGCGGGTCGACGAGACCATCGACGTGCTGCGCGCGCTGTGGTCGGACCGGACGCACGAGGGGGTGAGTCACGCGGGCGAGTTCTTCCGCTTCGTCGACGTCGTGAGCGCGCCGGTGCCCCAGCAGACCGGCGGCGTCCCGATCCACATCGGTGGGCACAGCCGCGCGGCCGCCCTCCGGGCCGGGCGGCGCGGAGACGGGCTGCAGCCGCTGGGGGTCGCGGCCGCCGACCTTCCTGCGCTCGTCAGCCTGATGCGCGCCGCGGCGCGCGCGGCCGGGCGGGACCCGGCGGCCCTCGAGCTGACGCTCGGCCACAGCGTCGAGGCGGTGACTCCCGAACGGCTCTCCCGGCTGAAGGGCCTGGGCGCCACGCGCGTGGTGCTCAAGACCACGCCGACGATCGACGTCGAGGCGGCCTGCGCCGCGGTGTCGTCCTGCGCCGAGCGGCTGGGCCTGCCGGTCCGTCAGGCGCTGTAGCCACCGTCGACGTCGAGCTTCTGACCGGTGACGAAGCCGGCGCGCGGCGAAGCGAGGAAGCAGACCGCCTCCGCGACGTCCTGCGCGGACCCGAACCGGCGCAACGGCGTGTTCCGCCGGGTCACCGCCAGCGCGTCGGCGTCGAGGTCGCCCGACGCCATGAGCCGTTGCGCCATCCCGTCGGTCAGCATCCCGGGGCCCACGGTGTTGAACCGCACGCCGTAGCGCCCCTCCTCGACGGCGAAGCCGCGCACCAGGGTGTCGACGGCCGCCTTGGGCGCCGCCGAGAGCCCGTCCCGTGTGGGGTATCGCGAGGTGGCCGCGGTGGTCACCGCGACGACCGAGCCCGACGACCGGCGCAGCGTAGGAAGGAAAGCGTGCACGACGGTGAAGAACGCCGAGGCCTCCTCCCGCAGGTGCTCGGCGAACGTCGCCGGGGTGACGCGCGAGAGGTGCACCATCGGGACATGCGGCCCGGCGGCGTGGACGAGGACGGCGACATCCCCGAGCCGGGTGGCGACGATGGCGGCGAGGTCGGCCACGGCCGCCGGGTCGACGAGGTCGACCCGGCGTGTCACGACGCCGGCGCCGAG
>JBDSYO010000159.1:0-6969 GCA_039925625.1 Lapillicoccus sp.
ATGCGGGAGGTGGGGCTGCGCGCCACCGAGTTCGGCCCGGACGACTTCCTGCCGCCGGCCCCCCGCGAGCGGGCGGCCCTCCTGGCGTCCCACGGGCTGGAGGCGGTCGGCCAGTTCGTACCAGTGGTCCTGCACGACCCCGGGCACGACCCGCTGCCTGAGGTCGACCGGGCGATGGACGCGCTCGTCGAGGCCCGGGCCACCACCGTGGTGCTGGCGGCGGCGACGGGCGCCGAGGGCTACGACGCCCGCCCGGTGCTCGACCCAGCCGGCTGGGACACCCTCCTGCGCAACCTCGACCGGCTCGACGAGGCGGCCGCCGCGCGCGGGCTCCGGGCGACCCTCCACCCGCACGTCGGCACCATGGTCGAGAGCGGCGAGGAGACCGACCGGGTGCTCGACGGCAGCCACGTCGCGCTCTGCCTCGACACCGGTCACCTGCTCATCGGCGGCGGCGACCCCGTCGCCGTGGCCCGGCGCGCGCCCACCCGGATCGGGCACGTCCACCTCAAGGACGTCGCCGACGCGGTCGCGCAGCGGGTGCGGTCGGGCGGCCTCAGCTACACCGACGGCGTGCGGGCCGGGATGTACCAGCCACTCGGCGCCGGTGACGTCGACGTGGCGGCCATCGTCACCGCCCTCGAACGCAGCGGGTATGCCGGCTGGTACGTCCTCGAGCAGGACACCATCCTGGACGCCGACCCTGCCACCGATCCCGGGGTCCGGGCCCCGCTCGACGACATCCGCAAAAGCATCGACCACCTCCGGCAGGTCGCCGCCCGGCTCGTAGGCTAGCGCGCCGGTCAGCGCGCCGGTCAGCGAGGTGGATCCGCCCCCCTAGAAGGGGTCGCATCCACCTCCTCGACGGTCGTTCGACCGCTTGAGCGCCGACACTCTCGCGTCATCGTGGCGGGAGCCTCAGCTTCAGCGAAGCCCACTGACCTGAGGAGCCCCATCACCTATTGGGTGAACCCACCGCCATCCCGTGATCATGTCGCTGGTCCTGTCGCGCCTTGCGTCGCGGGAGCAGCACCAGCCGCGACATGAGGCGCGACCTGACCCCTGGAGTAGGTAGCGCGCCGGTCAGCCGTGGCGGGCCGGGCGGGCCAGGGACACCCCGGCGACCGCGGAGAGCAGGTCGTAGGGCCCCAGCCCGTGCAGAGAGGGCAGCTGCACGGCGCCCGGGTGCAACGGCACCGGCACCACGTGCGGGACGGCGATCGTCGGCACGCCGGCCGCCACCGCCGAGCCCACCCCGGCGGGCGAGTCCTCGATGGCGACGCAGAGGGCGACGTCGACACCGAGCAGCCGGGCCGCGGTGAGGTAGGGCTCGGGATGCGGCTTGCCGTGGTCGACCGCATCGCCGGTGACGACGACGTCGAACGAGCCGGGTGGTACGAGCTCGACGACGAGGTCGGCGAACGGCTTCCACGACATGGTGACCAGCGCGTTGGGCACGCCGGCCGCATGCAGCGCGGTCAACAGCTCCAGCGCCCCCGGCCGCCACGGCACGTCGACCCGGATCCGGTCCATCACCCCATGCATCAGCCGGTCGACGACCTCGGCCACGCTCGCCTGCACCGGCGAGTGGTCGATAATGTACTGCGCCGACACCTCCAGCGGGTTCCCGACGAGGGCGTGCGCGTGGGCGTCGGTCCACCGGCCCCCGAACGACTCGACGAGCGCGTGCTCCTCGAGGATCCAGTACGGCTCGCTGTCGATGAGCGTGCCGTCCATGTCCCAGAGCACCGCGGCCGGGAGAGCCGCGCGGGTCGGCGCGGGCTCAGGGGTCACGACGCGCAAGTCTAGGGCGGTGCCGACGGCCGCCCGGGCCACAGGTCCATGAGCCCGCCAGGCCACCGGCATAGGGTGGAGGTTCCGGATCGACGAACGACGGGAAGGAGGGCGGTCGCCGTGCTCGAGTTCGAGGACGTCGCCCCCCTGCGCGACCCCATCCTCATCGCCGCGTTCGAGGGCTGGAACGACGCGGGTGAGGCCGCCTCCGCCGCGGTCGAGCACCTGGCCGCCGTCTGGAACGCCGAGGCGATCGCCGCGCTCGACCCGGAGGAGTACTACGACTTCCAGGTCAACCGCCCGAAGGTCGTCCGCGAGGACACCCAGCGGCGCATCGTCTGGCCCACGACCCGCCTGCTCGTCGCCCGCGACACCGGGTTCGCCTCCCCGCCGCGTGATGTCGTGCTCGTCGAGGGCATCGAGCCGTCGACCCGCTGGCGCAGCTTCACCATCGAGCTGCTCGAGTACGCGCAGCGCCTGGGAGTCTCGACGGTCGTCACCCTCGGCGCCCTGCTCGCCGATGTGCCGCATACCCGTCCGATCCCCGTCACCACGACGTCCGACGACGAGACCGTGATCCACCGGTTCGACGTCGAGCCCAGCGGCTACGAGGGGCCCACCGGCATCGTCGGCGTTCTCTCCGACGCCGCCCACCGGGCGGGTCTGACCTCGCTCAGCTGCTGGGCGGCGGTGCCCCACTACGCCGGGAGCTCGCCCTCGCCCAAGGCGACCCTGGGGCTGCTCAACGCGTTGGAGGGCCTCTTCAACGTGGCCATCCCGATGGCCGACCTGCCAGAGATCTCGCGGGCCTGGGAGCGGGGCGTCAACGAGCTGGCCGAGTCCGACGACGAGGTGGCCGAGTACGTCCAGTCCCTCGAGGAGTCCACCGACACGGCCGACCTCCCGGAGGCCAGCGGCGACGCGATCGCGCGGGAGTTCGAGCGCTACCTGCGGCGTCGCGGTGACGAGAAGCCCCCGTCGGCCTGACCGCGCCGGCCCGTCAGACCCGGACGCCCAGCAGGGCGTCACACGCGCGCCCGACGATGCCCGGTGCGCCCTCCACGTCGCCGCCCTCGGTCAGCGAGAGCCGGGCCCAGGCGTCGACGGCGGCCAGGGCGCCCGGTGCGTCGAGGTCGTCGGCCAGCCGCTCCCGCACGGCGGCGAGGGTAGGCATGGGGTCCGGCCCGCCGTTCGTCGACAGGCCCGCCCGCCACAGCGCCAGCCGCTCCTGGGCGTCGAGGAGCACCTGGTCGGTCCAGTCCCACGGCGTGCGGTAGTGGTGGGCGAGCAGCGCGAGGCGGATGGCCATCGGGTCGATGCCATTGGTGCGCAGGGCCGAGACGAGCACGAGGTTCCCCCGCGACTTGCTCATCTTCGCGCCGTCGTACCCGACCATCGCCTGATGCACGTAGGCGTGGGCGAACGGCCGGTGGCCGGCGAGCGCCTCGCCGTGGCCGGCGCTCATCTCGTGGTGGGGGAACACGAGATCGGTGCCGCCGCCCTGGAGGTCGAACGGCACCCCGAGGTGCTCCAGGGCGATGGTGGCGCACTCGACGTGCCAGCCGGGCCGCCCCTCGCCCAGGCTGCCGCCCGGCCACGACGGCTCACCCGCGCGCCGGGCGCGCCACAGCAGCGGGTCGAGGCGGTCGCGCTTCCCGGCCCGCTCGGGGTCGCCCCCCCGCTCGGCGAAGAGGGTGTCCATCTCCGCGCGGTCGAGACCTGACACCGAGCCGAATCCCGGTCTGGTGGTCGCCGTGAAGTACACGTCGGCCCCGTCTCCCTCGGCGTCAGGCGCGTCCACCCGGTAGGCGGTGCCGGCGGCCTCGAGCTCCTCGACGGCCTTGACGATGAGGGGGATCGACTCGACGGCGCCGACGTAGTGGTCGGGCGCGATGACCTGCAACGCAGTCATGTCCTCGCGGAAGAGGGCAGTCTCCTCCTCGGCGAGGTCGACCCAGTCCTTGCCGTCCCGGGCCGCCCGCTCCAGGAGCGGGTCGTCGACGTCGGTGACGTTCTGCACGTAGGAGACGGCGTGTCCGGCGTCGCGCAGCGCCCGGCCCACGAGGTCGAAGGTGACGTAGGTGGCGGCATGGCCCATGTGGGTGGCGTCGTAGGGCGTGATGCCGCAGACGTACAGGGTCGCCGTGCCGTCGGCCCGGGTGGGCCGGATCTCCCGGAGCTCGCCCGACGCCGTGTCGTGCAGCCGGAGGGGCTGTCCCGACCCAGGCACCACGGGCAGGAACGGGGAGGGCCAGGAGATCACGCCGAGAGCCTAGATGAGCCCGTTCACAGCGCCGGCCACGGGATCGCCGGCCAGCCCCCGTTCGGCCGGGGATGCCGGCGCGAGCTGAGCAGCTTCGCGACCCGGCGGCGCAGCGCCCGCACGTCGTCGGCAGGGAGCAGCCGTGCGAGGTCGTCGCTCAGGGCCGACGTCGCGTCGCCGAGGAGGGCCTGGAGCCGGTCGAGCCGGTCGACGTCGACGTCGCGCAGGGGGTCGCCCGCCCACCCCCAGAGCACCGTCCGGAGCTTCGGCTCGGCGCTGAACGTCACCCCGTGGTCGAAGCCCCAGAGCGCGCCTCCGCGGTCCCGGGTCAGGTGAGAGCCCTTGCGGTCGCCGTTGTTCACCACCGCGTCGAGCAGGGCGACGTCGCGCACGTCATCGCGGTCCTCATGGATGACGCTCACCGCTCGGCCGCCGCTGATCTCGCCGTCGATCACGGAGAGCCAGCCGGGTGGGACCCGACGCGGCGAGCACAGGTCGACCGGTCGTCCCTCGGTACTGGGGTCGAAGGGGTCACCGATCCACAGCTGCACCGAGCCGGGCCCCAGTGCGCCCTCCCGAAGCACGGTGGGCGGCACCCGGTCCCACCCGCCGGCCCGAGACACCTCGAACGCGGCCACCTCGCGCCCCGCGAGCGTGCCGTCGGGGAAGTCCCACAGCGGCCGCTCGCCGCGGACCGGCTTGTAGATGACGTGCACCGGGCCGCCGGTGAGGGCGGCGGCCTCCAAGGCGGTCTCCCCCTCCACCTCGCACAGCAGCGCGATGTTGGACGACTCGGTGATCTGGCCGACGACGGTGAGGTCACCGCGGGTGAGCGCGTCGACCACCACGTCGACCTCGGTGGCCGAGCGGGGCCCGTCCATCGGTCAGCGCTTGTAGCCGTTGGCCCGCGGGCAGACGTGGCCGGTGGGGTCCAGCGGTCCTCCGCAGAAGGGGCATGGAGGCCGGCCGGACGTCACCAGCGCCTGGGCCCGGCGCACGAACGAGCGGGCCTGCTGGGGGTCGAGCACGACCCGGACCGACGTTCGCGAGGCCATCGAGTCCAGGAACTCCTGGGGCACCTCGGTGGCGTCGTCGTCCTCCTCCGCCGCCTCGGGCAGGTCGGCGTCGAACGCCTCGATCACGACGACCGAGCGGGTCGGGTCCCAGGCCAGGGACAGCGTCGCCACCCGGAACTCGTCCTCGATGGGAGTGCTCAGCGGCTCGTTGTCCTCGGGACCGGCCTTCGCCTCGGCGGCGAACTGGTCGAGCACGTCGTCGATGCGGTCGGCAAGCACGCGCACCTACTCCTTCTCGCAGGAGACGGAGACGAGCCGGCGGCCGCCGCGGGCCTGGAGGAAGAAGACCCGCTGTCCGGGCGGACCGACGGTGCCGACGACGAACCGGTCGGGCGGGTCGAAGTCGTGCACAGGCATACGTCTAACCTAACCGACCGCTCTAGGCCGAGCCCGCCCCGCCGCCCACCGCGGCATCGCCGGCATCCGCCGCGTCGTGCGGGTCACCCTCGGCACTGCCGTCGGCCGGCTTCGGCGGCGGGATCAGCGACGCAAGGTCTCCACCGGTGTCGTTGCTGCGCAGGAGGAACGGGCGCCGCGCGGTGTAGCGCACCACCGAGACCGACGCCGGGTCGACCTGGATGCGCTGGAACTGGTCGAGGTGGGCGCCCGCGGCGTCGGCGAGCACCGCCTTGATGACGTCGCCGTGCGACACCGCCACCCAGATGGCGTCCTTGCCGTGCTCGGCCTCCACCTCCGCGTCGATGCTGCGCATGGCGTCCAGCGCGCGGGCCTGCATCCCCGACATGGTCTCGCCGGGGAAGTCCGCACCGTCGGGGAAACGCACCGCAGAGGGCTGGTCCTGGACGACCCGCCAGAGGTCCTCCTTGGCGAGATCGGACAGCTTGCGGCCGGTCCAGGCGCCGTAGCGGGCCTCGCCCAGCCGGTCGTCCGCCTCGATGCGTACGCCCGTGGCCGCCTTCTCCACGAGGATCGCCGCCGTCTCCTGGCAGCGCTGCAGGGGCGACGCGACGATGCGGCAGACGACGACCCCGGCGGTGGCCATCCGGCCGCCGAGGGCCTCGGTCTGGCTCCGGCCGTGGTCGTCCAGGCCGACACCCGGCGTCCAGCCGGCCAGCACGCCCGACGAGTTCGCCGTGGTGCGCCCGTGGCGGACGAGCAGAACCGTGGGCACGCGCTCACTCTAGGTGGTGGCGTTCGTGGACCCGACCGGCCTGGCATGGTGGAGTAGGGCCGTGATCCGCCGATGATCGTCGACCAGGCCATCTACCGCGAGGGTCGGCGGCTCGTCTGCCATGACCTGGGTGACGAGCTCGCGACGCTGCGCACCGACCATAACGGGTTCCTCTGGATCGGGCTCAAGGATCCGACCGACGCGGAGTTCGCGCTCGTCAACGACGAGCTCCAGCTGCACCCCCTGGCCGTCGAGGACGCCGTGCGCGGCGACCAGCGGGCGAAGATCGAGCACTACGAGGGCAGCCTGCTCGTCGTCCTCAAGACCCTGCGCTACCTCGAGGAGACGTCGGACGTCGAGACCGGCGAGGTCATGGTCTTCCTCGGCGACCGGTTCGTCGTCACGGTGCGGCGCGGGGAGGCCAACCCCCTCGTCGGGGTGCGGCACCGGCTCGAGGAGAGCGCCGAGCACCTCGCGCTCGGCCCCGCCGCGGTGCTGCACGCCGTCATGGACTCGGTCGTCGACAACTACACGCTCGTCGACGCCGAGATCCACGAGGACCTGCAGCGCATCGAGCAGGACGTCTTCAGCGGGGCCCGCGACGTCGACGCGACAGTGATCTACCGGCTCAAGCGCGAGGTGCTGGAGATCCGGCGGGCGTCGAACCCGCTCGCCGACGCCATGGAGCGGCTCTTCGTCCAACC
>JBDSYO010000160.1:0-5686 GCA_039925625.1 Lapillicoccus sp.
CCGACATGGACCCGACCCGGGCCCGCCGACATGGACCCGACCCGGGCCCGCCGACATGGACCCGACCCGGGCCCGCCGACATCGACCCGACCCGGGCCCGCCGACATCGACCCGACCCGGGTCGAGGTCCCCGGACTGCGGCCACGACTGGGGATACTGGAGGGATCTCACCGTCGTCCCCCACGGAGACCATGACCATCCTCGAGCAGGAACGCGGCGTGTCGGACCGGGTCCGGCGCCGGCAGCGGCGACAACACCGCCTGCGGCGCACCGTGGTCCTGACCCTGGTGCTTCTCCTCGCCGGCTCCGTGCTGGCCCGGTGGCGGGAGGATCCCGCGAGCATCGCGGCTGGCGGAGTTCGCGCGGTCCTGCTCGACGCAGCTCTGGTCGGTCAGAACGCGGGCTCGTCCGCGGCCGACCCCCTAGCTGGCGACGCCGGCTCAGCCGCCCCCGCCCCATCTGCCTCCGCCGCCGCGGGCGCACCGCCAGCGGTGACCGGACACGCTGACAGCGACGACAGCGCAGACCAGGGCGGGGCGCTCGGCAGCTCGTCGGCCCTCGCCGTGCCGTCATCGGGCACCGGGCGGCTGATCCCGGTGGCGGTCCCGGCCGGCCCGGTCGAGGCCACGGGACGCACGGTGACCTACGGCATCGACGTCGAGGACGGCCTCCCGGTCAGTCCCGACGAGTTCGCCACGGTGGTTCACGCCGTCCTCGTCGACGACCGGGGCTGGCAGACCGAGGACGGCGTCCGCTTCGTGCCCGTCAGCCTCGCCGACCGCGCCGCGGGGGCTGCCGTCGACATCCGCGTGACCCTGGCGAGCCCGGACCTGACGGCGCGGCTCTGCGCCCCGCTCGACACCTCGGTCCAGCAGGTCTCGTGCTGGAACGGGTCGCGGTCGGTACTCAACCTGACGCGGTGGATCCGTGGCTCGACCACCTACGCCGACCTGGCCGCCTACCGGGAGTACCTCGTCAGCCACGAGGTGGGGCACGGTCTCGGCCACGCCCACGCTTCCTGCCCCGCTCCGGGCCGGCCGGCCCCGGTCATGGTGCAGCAGACCAAGTCGCTCGAGGGCTGCACCGCCTGGCCCTGGCCGACCAGCCCCTAGGACCACCACGCCCCCGACCGAGTCAGTCAACCGTCGGCTCAGGGCGGCCGCAGTGGGAGCAGGACCACCCGTCGGGTCCCGACGATAGTGAGCGGATCGAGGTAGGTCTCAGTGCGTAGGACGCCCCAGTGCAGGCAGGTCACCGGGTCGCAGTGCCCGGTCGCGGCGCTCACCTGGCCCACGACCTGTCCGCGCGCTACGGGGGTGCCGACAGACACCGTGCCCGTCACCGGCTCGAGGCTGCTGCGCAACCCGGACGCCGCCGTGACGACGAGGACTCCGCGGTCCACGACGACGCCACTGAACGTCACGACGCCGGCGCTCGGGGCCAGCACTCGCTGTCCCACCGCCGCGGCCAGGTCGACGCCGCGGTGGCCGGCTCCCCAGGTCTGCTGCGGCGGGTCGAACCGGGCGAGCACCGCGGGGCGCGGGTCCAGAGGCCACCCCCAGCCCCGCTCCGGCGCGAGCGCCGACGCTGGCCCCACTGACCCCACGAGTCCCATGGACCCCACGGACCCCAGTGACCCCACCGGACCGAGGGAATCAGGATCCGCGACCGGAGGTCCAAGTCCGACGGCCACCGGGGAGACCTCCGGATCGGGTGCCACCGCTCCCGCGGCGTCGGCCGCTCCTCCCACCAACAGGCCCAGAGCCAGCAGCGGCACGCCGACCAGCGCGACCGCATACCTCGCAACCGCATGCCTCGCCACCGCATACCTTGCCGGCGCTCGGCGCACTGGACGTCCCATGACCGCAGCCTGACCGGACCCGGCCGGGCCGGCCAGTGCCTTGCGTCGGGCTGTGGACGACGGGACGTGCTGGTCATCCCCTGGGGACAACCCGTGCGGGCTCAGCCGCCGACGGCCCGCCCCCCGAGCGCCGCCAGGCGGCTCGCGGCCTCGGTCAGCACCTCGTCGCGCTTGCAGAACGCGAACCGCACCAAGGTGCGGGCCGCCTCGACGTCGTCGTGGAACACCGAGACCGGCACCCCCACGACACCGCAGAGTGCGGGCAGCTCCCGGCAGAACGCGAGCCCGTCCCGCGCCCCGAGTGCGGCCGCGTCGGCCACGACGAAGTAGGTCCCGGCGGGCACCGACACCGGCAGGCCCGCCGCCTGCAGACCCGACACGAGCAGGTCGCGCTTGCGCTCCAGCGACCCCGACAGTGCGACATACACCGCGTCGGGGAGGTCGAGTGCCGTCGCGACGGCCGGCTGGAACGGGCCGCTGGCCACGAACGTGAGGAACTGCTTCACCGTCCGCGCGGCGGTGACCGCCGGCTCCGGTCCGGTGACCCAGCCCACCTTCCACCCCGTCGCGGAGAAGGTCTTGCCCGAGGACGAGATCGAGATGGTCCGCTCGGCCATGCCGGACAGCGTCGCGACGGGTACGTGCTCCACCCCGTCGAACGTCAGATGCTCGTAGACCTCGTCGGTGACCACCCAGGCGTCGTGCTGCCGCGCGAGCGAGCACACCAGGTCGAGCTCCGCGCGCGTGAACACCTTCCCCGTGGGGTTGTGCGGGGAGTTGAGCAGCACCAGGCGGGTGCGCGGTGAGAACGCCGCTCGCAGCGACGCCTCGTCGACGGCGAACTCGGGGAACCGGAGCACCGACGTGCGCCGCACCGCTCCCGCGAGCGCGATCGTCGCGGCGTACGAGTCGTAGTAGGGCTCGAAGGTGACCACCTCGTCGCCGGGCTCGCAGAGGGCAAGGATGACGGAGGCGATGCCCTCGGTCGCGCCGGCGGTGACGAGCACCTGCGATCTCGGGTCGAGATCGATGTCGTAGAAACGCTTCTGGTGCCTCGCGACCGCGTCGAGCAGCTCGGGGACGCCGGGCCCGGGCGGGTACTGGTTGCGCCCCCCGCGGATCGCCGCCACGGCGGCCTCGAGCATCGGCGGCGGCCCGTCGGTGTCGGGGAAGCCCTGACCGAGGTTGATCGCCCCGGTGCGCCCGGCCAGCGCCGACATCTCCGCGAAGATCGTCGTGCCGAACCCTTGCATCCGCTGCACGAGCGGGGTCGTCGTCGGGCTCGCCGTCGCCGTAAAGGACATGACGAGCAGGGTATGCCGGGTCATGGCAGGTCAGGGGCGGTCAGGCCGGGGGCATCCAGGCCGGGTCGAACCCGCACGCCTGGATGCGGTAGAGCCGGTAGCGCCCCGACGCGCCCACCTCCATGAACCCCGGCGTCCCCCCCAGCGCGGCCATGCCACTGGTGCGGTCGCTGAGGCTGAGCCAGTAGCGCACCGGCCCGGTGACGGCGTACTGCACGTTGTCGCGGCGCAGCGCGTCGCACACGTCCGTGCGGGTGGCCGCCTCCTTCAGGTGCAGGCCGATGAGGGCGTGGTCCGGGTCGGGGTCGAGGAGGAGGGAGGTGAAGAGCACCGGACGGCCGTGGAAGGCGTAAAGCAGGGCCGAGCCGTTCGCCGGTACGTCGGCGGTGACGACCCCGGGCGGGATGAGGGCGGCGAGGGCCGCCAGGTCGCCGTTCTCGGCCGGGGTGAGCAGGACGTGGGTGCTCTCGGGGGGGTGGTAGTAGCGCTCGACGAGCTCGCTGACCCGGTCGTGGTTCGCGCCGAGGGTGACAACGAGGGCGAGCGTCACGGCGCCGGCACCAGACGCCAGGCCGAGCCCCCACGGCGTGCGGCGTCGGTCGAGGGGCGGCGGCGAGAAGGCGCGCAGCGCGCGGGCCAGCGTCCGGGCCACCGCCATGACCCCCGCGGTCGCCATGAGCACTGCGGGCAGGGCGACCAGCGCCGCCAGGCGGACCTTGTCGTTGTACCAGTAGCCGGTGACCAGTGACCCCCAGCCGGGCCGCCCGGTCGCGGCCACGACGAAGAGCAGGACCGTCGCGACCCAGGTGACGAGCACCCAGCGCAGCCGGGCCCGCCGCGCGCAGACGAGCGCGCCGGCCGCGATGAGCAGCAGCAGCCCCCAGGCGGGGGTGCCCTCCTGCAGCGCCAGGAAGGCCGAGTCGCGCAGGCTCGACCACACGCCCTCGTGCGCGCCCCAGTCGTAGCTCGCGGTGTCGGCGACCTGGCGCGACAGCCGGGGCGCGGCGACGAGCCCGGTGACCACGACGAGGACCAGCACGGCCAGGCGTACACCGGCCCGCCGGCCCGCGACGCCGGGCGTATGCCGCCACAGAAGCGCTAGCCGGGTCCCGAGTGCGAGGACGACCACCAGCAGCAGGGAGACCAGCGCGTTGGGGTGGGCCATCGTCACGCCAGGCAGGACCGCCACCGCGAGGACCGCGGCCAGGCGCCGGGGGACCCCTGGCGCTGCGGGCAGGACCCCGCAGGCGACGAGGGCCGGTCCGAGCACCCCGGGCAGGAGTGCGGCCCCCAGCAGGTTGGGCCACAGCACCCCCCAGCCCATGAGCACGTACGGGAACACCGTGAACCCCGCCGACATCAGGCCGGCGGCGACGAGCGCCACGCCCGAGCGGCCGAGAGTCAGCCGGGTGAGCGCGACGACCCCCACGGGCCAGATCACCGCCGCCGCGCCCAGGGCGGTGAGGTTGGCGACCTCGACGAGGCTGGACCCCTGGGCGAGCCCCGGCACGAGCTGGGCCAGCGTGCCGGCGACGTCGTGGAAAGCACTCGGATAGGCCGGTCCGCTCGCCGACCCGAGGGACGAGAACACCCCCGTGTCAAGGAACTGGCGGATCCGGTTGAGGTGGGCCACGGCGTCCGTGCTGTCGACGAGCTCGTCGGGCCGCCCGATGCCCGGGAGTGCGGCCATCAGAATTAGACCCGCGCCGACCAGGGCGCCCGCCACCGCGAACCGGCGCGAGCGCCTCGGGTCGCGCGGGGGAGCCAGGCGAGCACCCGCCCGGGATGGACGCACGAGCCGGCCCACCACGCCGGCGAGGAGGACGCCGATCCCGGCCGCGGCGGCATACAGCCACGGTGTCCAGGTCAGGTGCATGAAGGGCGCCAGGGTCGCGCCCAGACCGAGGGCGGTCATGCTCAGGGCGGGCCCGACGCCCCAGGCGACGACGCCCCGGGCTCCCGCGGCGTACGCCATCGCCGTGCCGGGCAGCAGGACGAGGGCGACGACGACGAGCAGGGCCGGCAGCGCCGGCAACCACTCAGTCATCCTCGATGTCGCTTCCTCGGGTACGTCCGCGCCGCCGGCGGGCGTGCGCTGAGCACGATAGCGGGCCGGTCCCGGCGATTTCCGCACCGGGCGGGCCCGGGCATACCATGGGAGCACGGTCCTCGGTCTCGAGGACTGAATTCGCGCGTCTTGTCCCTGCTGACCCGGTACCCGGCGAAACAGGGCACGCACCCGGATGGTCCGGTACGCCCGTCGGCACCTGTGCTGCGGAGCGCCGGTCGGGGTGCGTGAGACGCCAGGCAGGTGGCCGCGTCCGCGGACCACCGACGGAACCACGACCTAGGGAGAACACGGCATGGCCGTTGTCACCATGCGCCAGCTCCTCGAGAGCGGCGTCCACTTCGGGCACCAGACCCGACGCTGGAACCCGAAGATGAAGCGCTTCATCATGACCGAGCGCAACGGGATCTACATCATCGACCTGCAGCAGTCGCTGACCTACATCAACAACGC
>JBDSYO010000161.1:0-5266 GCA_039925625.1 Lapillicoccus sp.
TGAGTACGAGCCACGAATTGACCTCTCGGACGCCTACGAGGTGAGCTGTCGGGTTCGGGTGGGAGGTGGTCGTTCACCCGGTTCCGTTGAGCCAGAACGAGTTCCGGCTCAGGGAACTTCACCCCGAGGACGTCTTGCGACGACCGAAGGATTGGTTCCCCCGCTCCTGTCATGGTGTGGTGAGTAGCAGTTCGCGGTGGGATGACAGGACTAGGCGATCCCCACCACGACCTCGGCCCAAGGGAGACCGAGTGCCGCAAAGGCTAGCGCAGGTGTGCGACAAAAGTCACGCCAAGGTCACAGAACCGCCAAGAAACGGCTACAGCACCCTCTCGGCGGTGTCAAGTTCGCCGAATCTGCGCAGGTCAGCGGGGTGGCTGCGCGGCGTCACACGATCGCCGCGAAGACGTGCAGCGCGACGCTCTCCGGCAGGGAGACCCCCGTCGCCTCCGCCGCGCCCTCGCGCACGGCGACGATCCGGTCCTCACGGCGGCGCACGAGCACCCGTTCCCCCGGCAGGAGGCCGGCCACGGTGAGGAGCGCGAGCGCCTCGTGGTCGACCTGTACCGGCTCTCCGATGCGGCGCACCCGGACCAGCCGGGGCTCGCTGCCGGCCAGCTCGGTCAGCGTCGAGACCCCCGCTCGGAAGTCCTCACCGGGCTGCTCCCCGAGCTCGTCCAGACCGGGGATCGGGTTGCCGTAGGGGGAGTCGTGGTGGTCGGCGAGGAGGGCGAGGATCTTGCGCTCCACCCGCTCGCTCATGACGTGCTCCCACCGGCAGGCCTCGTCGTGCACGAACTCCCACTCCAGGCCGATGACGTCGACGAGGAGCCGCTCGGCCAGGCGGTGTTTGCGCATGACTCGCGTGGCGAGGACGCGCCCGGTCGGCGTGAACTCCAGCCGCCGGTCGTCGGCGAGGTGGATGAGGCCGTCCCGCTCCATCCGGGCGATGGTCTGCGACACGGTGGGTCCGGAGTGACCGAGCCGCTCGGCGATACGGGCCCGCAGCGGCGGGATGCCTTCCTCGTCGAGCTCGAAGATGGTCTTCAGGTACATCTCCGTGGTGTCGATGAGGTCGGTCACCCCGCCATCCTGTCACCCGGGTGTCGGGCCCCCCGGTGTCGCGTCGGCGTCGCCGGGCGCCCCCCGTGGGCGGCCTCGGGTGACCGGGTCGAAGCGCGGGACCCAGAGCCGCAGCCAGCCGGCGCCTCCCAGCGCCGCGACGCCCATCGCCACGGCGGCGACCCCGAGAGGGGCGACCAGCGTGATCGCGCCGACGATCGCCGGCCCGGCGGCGTTGCCGAGGTCGGCCATCAGCCGCCAGCCGCCGAGGAACTGGACCCGAGCGTCGAGCGGGGCCGCGTCGGCGCCGAGGGTCATCACCAGACCCGCCCCGATGCCGTTGCCCACGCCCAGCACCGCCGCGACGGCCGTGAGCGTCGCGAACGAGTGGGCGAGCGGCAGCAGGGCCAGACCCACCGCGAGCACGAGCATGCTGGGCAGGGCCACCCACAGCCGCCCGAACCGGTCCATGACCCCTCCGGCGGGATAGAAGAGCAGCATGTCGACCGCGCCCGCGATGCCGACGACGAGGCTCGTGTGGGCGGCGTCCAGCCCGATGGACTCCGCGAAGAGCGGGATCAGCGCGAGACGGCACGCGCGGGCCCCGGCGATGAAGAGCGCCCCGACCCCGAGGGTGAGGAGCGTGCGGCGGTGCTCGCCCAGGACCCCCGCGACCGAGCGGCGCGGCATACCGGCTTCGGCCCGGCGGTGCTCGGCGGTGATGTCGGGCACGAGGAGCACCAGCACCAGAGCGGCGACCGAGGACACGAACCCCACCAGGTAGGCCGCAGAGACGCCCCAGCGGCTGACGACGAGGGCGCCGACGAAGGGCCCGATGAAGATGCCGATCCGGCCGACGCCACCGAGGGTGGAGAGCGCCCGGGCACGCAGGTGCACGGGCACCGCGTCGGTGAGGTACGCCTGGCGCGCCAGCCCGAACAGGCTCGCCGACGCGCCCAGGAGGCACAGCGACCCGCCGAGGACCCACAGGTTCGGGGCCAGCGCGCACCCCACCATCCCGAGGGCCTCCACCCCGCACGCGACGAGGAGGGCGGCCCGCTCCCCGATCCGGCCGGCGATAGCCCCCGCCGGGAGGTCACCGGCGAGCTGGGCGATCCAGGTCAGCGACAGCAGGAACGCCGCCAGGCTGACCTCGGCCCCCATGGCCCGGGCCGAGAGGACGACGACCGGCAGGACGGCACCGGTGCCGATGGAGCCCAGCGCGGTCGGACCGTACGCCGGTAGCGCGATCGCGCGCAGGCTCCGGACCGTCTCGACCACCTCGCCACTGTAGGCAGCGCCCCCGACGCCGGGAGGGTGCCGGTGTCCGGCGGTTGTCCGTGGGGCGGCTAAGCCGTTGCGTGGCGGCCGATCTCGGCTTACCGTCCAAGGACACGAGAAAAGGAGGTGGTCAGATAGTGCATGCGTATCGGACACGTGAGGTGACTGCGCGATAGCGCGGGCGTTCCGCTGACCATCCTTCGGTCAGCTCCGGACGTGCGATCGCCACACCAGCAGTCGCTGCAGCCCGTGGGTAGGCACGCCCCGTCCAGCGTGCAGCCGGCTCTTCACCCCGTCTCGGGAGATCTCCTCCCGACGGCGACGGCGGACCCGGTAGCCCACGGGCTGTTCCATGCCCGCCTACACCCGGCCCGTTCCCCACCCGTTCGTGCTCTGGACCGCCCCGAACTCCGTACCCCCGCCGCACGAACCGATCTGAGTCAGGCCGTGGTCAGGGCTGGCGGCGGAAGACGGTCCAGGCCGCCGGGTCGTCCAGGCCCGGGCGCAGGTCCACATCCTGGGCTGCTGCCCCGCCCCCGGACCCCACGGCGCTGAAGACGAGGCGGTCGTGCAGCCGGTTGCGGCGTCCGCCCCAGAACTCGACCTCCCGGCACCGCACCCGGTAGCCGCTCCAGAACGCGGGCAGGGGCACGTCGTCCGGCTTCCCGTGGTCGGGGAACTGCGCCGCGTACTGCTCGACCGCGTCCTCGAGCTGCTGCCGACCCGTGGCCGGCTCCGACTGCCGCGAGGCCCAGGCGCTGATCCGCGAGCCCCAGGGGCGCGACGACCAGTACTCCTGCACCTCCGCGTCGTCGAGCGGCTCGGCCACCCCACGGAACCGGATGGAGCGGAACATCGACGGCCACGTCAACGCGGCCGCGATGTGGGGGTTCTGGGCGAGCTCGACGCCCTTGGTGGAGTCGACGCTGGTGACGAACCCCGGCCCGCGCTCGTCGAAGAAGCGCATCAGGACCGTCCGCACGTTGGGCGCGCCGGAGGCGTCGACCGTCGCGACGCTCAGGGCCCGGGGCTCCGGCACGTCGTCACCGTCGCGGCCCCGGGCGTCGGCCTCGTCGACCCAGAGCCGCGCCTGCTGCCACGGCGTGGGGGCGAGGTCGTCCTCGCTCAGTCCGTCGCCGGTGTAGTCGACGCGATGGACGCTGCTCATGGGGCTCCCTCGGGGTAGGTGCCCCAAGGTTAAGGTGGCCACGAGGTCCGAAGGAGGACGCATGGGTGTCGTGAAGATCGTCCGGCAGGGCATCAAGTACTCGCCGGCCATCGCGGCCGTCTTCAAGGAGGCCCGGGGCCCCGTCACGGACTTCGCCAAGAGCCACGTGGAGGCGTCGCGACACAAGCGGCTCGCCGTGACCAAGGCGGCGTCGCTCAAGGACGGCTCGGTGCTGCCTGTCGTCCACGGTGAGCAGTCGGTCTGGGTCGTCTTCAGCGGTGACCAGCCCGTGGCGCAGCACCCCGACACCGGCCTCCCCCTCGCCGAGCTCGTCGAGCACGTCGACCTCGCGCGTCGCCGCCCCCCGGAGGAGTTCCCCTCGCCCCGCGAGCGCGCCGGCGCCGCCCGCCGCAGCGCGGCCGCCAAGGTCCACCTGCCGCGGCGTCACCCCAAGGAGACGGCGGACTCATCGCCCTCAGTCCGCGACGCGGATGCCCAGCTGGTCGGCGAACGCGTCGGCGAGCTCGAGGAGCTGTAGGCGGCTGATGGTCGCGCCGCGCAGGCTGGTCAGCCCGAGGGGAGCGACCAGCCGCGCACCGCAGAGGTCGACCTTCGCCAGCGTGGCGTTGCTCCACTGGGCGCCGGTGAGCGTGCACCCGTCGAAGGTGACGTCGGTCAGCGTGGCGCCCGCGAAGTCGGGCTCGACCAGCACGCAGTCGACGAACCGCACCTCCCGCAGGGTGGCGCCCCGCAGGTTGAGGAAGTCGACCTTCCCGCCGCGGAGCGTGACCCGGCGCCACGTCGAGCCGTAGGCCGCGAGCGCACCGAGCCGTGGCTCGGTCACCTCGCAGTCGAGCAGGGCCGCGTCGACGAGCTGGGTGCCGACGCCATGGACTCGGTGCAGGCGGCACTCGGTCCAGCGGGTGTCGTCCAGGCGGGCCTCGGTGAGGTCAGCGCCCTCGAGCCCGCAGTCGAGGAAGCGCGCCCCCGCCGCCTGGGCCTGCAGCAGGTCGTCGCCCGTGAACCGCAGCTCGTCGTAGACGCCCTCCGGTCCCACCGGCCCGTCGGCCGCACAGAAGTCGATGAGGGTGGTCGGCATCCGGCCGATTCTGTCATTCCGGCCCGTCCCCCGATCGGGGGACATGCGCGGCATCCCGGCGATCGACCGGTCGGCGGACCCGCGCCGGTGAGCCGAGGCGGAAACATAGGCCTTGCCGCGGACGGGAAACCGCGGTCAGGGGGCCGCGGCGGTCACGAACAGGGACCGTGATCGCCGCGGGAGGGGTGACGCAGGCGTCTTCGGACGCGCGTATGCCGGGTCGCCGCGCAGGGGGCGGCGACCCGGCATACATCACTCGGCCAGCAGGAACCGTGGGGCGGACCCCCGAGGTCAGACCTGCGGACCCTCGGAGCGCAGCTTGTCGACCTCGGCCATGGCGTCGCGCAGCTCGGTGAGCCACTCGTCGGCGTGCTGGCCGACCAGGGTGACCGCCCAGGCGAGCGCCTCGGAGCGGGACCGGGCGACGCCGGCGTCGACGAGGGTGTCGAGCACCTGACGCTGCGGCTGGCGCAGCCGGGTCATGACCGGGATCGCCTGGTGGGTGAACAGGTCGGAGTAGTCCCCGATGCTCGCCCCCCACGCGACCTTGCGGCCGTACCGCTGCTCCGCCTCGAGGGCGATGGCGATCCGCTCGTCGCGGGTCTCCTCCCGCCAGCGGCTGATCCGGCCCTCGGCCGCCGCCTGGGACGACTGGC
>JBDSYO010000162.1:0-5539 GCA_039925625.1 Lapillicoccus sp.
ACTGCAACCGGCAGAAACCTAGCACGCAGATTCCGCTCGTGGAGGGGTCTCAACCTTCCGTTTTCGGTATGCGCCAAGGCCGGTCGCGCGGAGCGGTCAGACGCTCTCACGTGGCGCGCGGCACCCCCCGCTCGGCCCGCTGCGGCGCCCGGTCGCCGCGTACGGTCGCTACCATGTCGACGAGGCGGCGGGTGGCCCGCACGTCGTGGGTGCGGAACACGGTGGCGCCGAGCCACGCTGCGACGGCGGTGGCGCCCAGGCTTCCCTCCAGACGGTCGGGAGCCTCGAGACCCAGGCTCTCGCCGACGAAGTCCTTACGTGAGATCGCCTGCAGCACAGGGAAGCCCAACGCCACCACGTCGGCGGTGTGCCGGAGCACATCGAGCGAGTGCGCCGTCGTCTTGCCGAAGTCAAGGGTGGGGTCGACGAGGACGCTGGATGCGGGTATGCCTGCGGCCAGGGCCTTCTCGGCTCCGGCCGCGAGTGTACGAAGGACGTCACGGACCACGTCCAACGGGTCGGGGCCGTAGGTGACGTCCACCGGGTCGGTGCGGGGCGGCAACCCACCGGTGTGCGAGACGACCACCCCCGCTCCGCACTGCGCGGCGACATGGACGAGGTCGGGGTCGTGCCCGGCCCACGTGTCGTTGACGAGGTCGAGACCCACGGACGCCGCGGCGCTGGCGACCTCGGAACGCCACGTGTCGAGACTCAGCACGACGTCGGGGTAACGCGACCGGGCCTCCTGCAGGAACGGGAGCACCCGCTGGATCTCCTCGTCCGCAGAGACCGCCGGGCCCTGCTGCCCGGCGCGCACCCCGCCGACGTCGACGATGTCAGCGCCCTCGTCCATCGCCGCGTCGAGCGCGTCGAGGGCGGAGCCGAGGTCGGCGTGACGGTTGCCGGCGAAGAACGAGTCGGCCGTCCGGTTGACGATGGCCATGACCGCCGGGCGGGATGCGTCGAACCGGTTCCCCCGCAACAGGAGCGGGGCCGGTGGCGGCAGGACGAGAGGGGTGACGAAGGGGGTCACCCCGCTATGCTGTCACCCGGCTTCCGGTAGCCCACGGGGGCGTCCTGCGGCGGCAGCTCGTTGTCGAACGGGTTCGGCACCGCTTCCAGAAGGGTGCGCGTGTACGGGTCCTGGGGGTTGCGGATCACCTGGAGCGAGGGTCCCTGCTCGACGACCTTGCCGTGGTTGAGGACGATCACCTCGTCGGAGAGCATCCGCGCGCTGAGCAGGTCGTGGGTGATGTAGAGGATCCCCATGTCGCTGCTCTGCACGAGATTGTTGAGCAGCTCGAGGATCTCCGCACGGATCGACACGTCCAGGCTGGAGATCGGCTCGTCGGCGACGATCAGCTCGGGCTCCACGGCGAGCGCCCGGGCGATGACCACCCGCTGCCGCTGCCCGCCCGACAGCTCGTAGGCGTACCGGTTGACGTAGCGCTCAGGTGGGGTGAGGGCGACGGTCTCGAGCAGCTCGTGCACCCGCTCCTTCAGGGCAGCGCCCTTGAGCTTGCGGTAGTTCGCCAGCGGCCTGGAGATGGCGTAGCCGAGGGTCAGGGCCGGGTTCAGGGACGAGTACGGGTCCTGGAACACCATCTGCACGTGCGAGCGGTAGTCGCGAAGGGCGCGGCCCTTGAAGGTCGAGACCTGGCGGTCACCCTCCGGGGAGTGGAAGATGATCTTGCCGCTCGTGGGGCTGTCCACGCCCGTGATCATCCGCGCCAGTGTGGACTTGCCGCTGCCGCTCTGGCCGACGAGTGCGGCGACCTGACCCTTGCGCAGCACGAAGCTGGCGTTCGTGACCGCCTCCGTCTTGGTGACGGTGAAGCCGCGTCGGCGTTCGAACACCTTCGAGACGTCTTCCACGCTGAGGAGCAGGTCACCCTGGAGCGCGTCCTGCGACTCCTCGGCCGTCTTGACGAACTGGGGTCCGGCGAACGTACGGATCCGTTCGCCGACCTCCTCGGACCCCGTGCCCCCCTTGCGCTGTAGGACGGCGACGTGGCAGGCCACCTCGCCGCCGTCGAGGGGCGTGAGCGGCGGGTCGATCGTCGTGCAGCGGGCGATCTTCTCGGGGCAGCGGGCGGCGAACGAGCAGCCTTCCGGCCGGTTGGTGAGGTCCGGCGGCCGACCGGGCACGTAGGTGATGCGCACCGTCTCCGCGCGCGGGTCTCCGTACGAGCCCAGAAGTCCCTTCGAGTACGGATGCATCGGGTCGCGCAGCAGCGAGGTCGCGCTCTGCTCCTCGACCACCCGGCCCGCGTACATGACGAGGATGCGGTCGGAGAGGTCGAGCACGGTGCCGATGTCGTGGCTGATGAACAGCACGGCGAACCCGTTCTCCCGCTGGAGACGCCGCACGTTCTCGAGGATCTCGTGCTGCACCACGACATCGAGCCCGGTCGTGGGCTCGTCGAGGAGGATGAACTTCGGGTCGTCGGCGAGGGCCAGCGCAAGGTTGACCCGCTGCTTCATGCCCCCCGACAGCTCGTGGGGGAAGGACGAGATGAACGTCGGGTCGATGCGCACGGTGTCGAAGAGCTCCTCGACGCGGCGGGTCACCTTGTCGCCGCGCAGCGAGGTGTGCGCCTCGATGGCGTCCCGGAACTGCGCCTCGATGCGCGCCACGGGGTTGAGCGAGTTCATCGAGCTCTGGAACACCGTCGCGATGTCGCGCCAGCGCATCGCCCGCAGCTGGTCCTCGTGGAGGTGGGTGATGTCGGTGCCCTCGAACACGATGTGTCCGGCGCTGATCCGGCCGGGCTTCTGGAGCAGCCGCAGCAGGGCGGTGGCCAGGGTCGTCTTGCCGCTGCCCGACTCCCCGATCAGGCCCACGAACTCACCCTCGTCGAGGGTGAACGACACGTCGTCGACCGCGGTGAGCGCCTTGTTGCGCTTGGGCTCGTAGCGCACCGAGAGGTTCTTGACCTCGAGCATCGACATGTCAGTCCTCCCGGAGGTGAGGGTTGCTCAGCAGGTCGACACCGAAGTTGATGAACGTGAGGCCCGTCATGAGGATGGCCAGGACCAGCCCGGGCGCGAAGACCCAGATGAACAGGCCCTGGGCGATGGCTCCCTGCGCGTTCGACTGGTAGAGCATCGTGCCCCACGAGACGTTCTGCGTGTCACCGAGACCGAGGGCGGACAGTCCGGCCTCGGCCCCGATCGCCCCGGTCGCCGCCCCGACGAAGGATGCCGCCACGAGGGAGGTCATGTTGGGCATGATCTCGCGGAAGACGATGCGAAAGGTGCCCTCGCCGGCGAACTTGGCCGCGGTGACGAAGTCGCGGTTGCGCAGAGTGATGATCTGAGCCCGCTTGGCGCGTGCCGCGCCCGCCCAGGAGGTGATGGCGATGACGAAGACGATGAGCCCGACGCCACGCACGTCGGCGTAGGCCACGAGCGTGATGATGAGCGGAAGGGCAGGGATGACGAGGGCGACGTTGGTGAAGAAGGACAGGATGTCGTCGAGGAGCGTGCCCTCCGCGTAGCCGGAGATCATCCCGACGAGCAGGGCGATCGCCGTGGCCAGCAGACCCCCGAAGAGGCCGACCAGCAACGAGACCCGGGTGCCGTAGATGAGCTGGGACGCGATGTCCTGGCCGGAGGTCGTCGTCCCCAGCCAGTTGGTGCTGCTCGGCCCGGCCAGGGGGGCGAAGCTGGCGTCCGTCGGGTCGTGGGGGGCGATGAACGGGGCGAAGATCGCGAGCAGCACGAAGAAGCCGACGATGAAGATGCCGACGCGGGCCTTCTTGGTACCCCAGATGATCTGGTACCAGCGCTCCGGCTGGTCGGTCGCCCCCACCACCTCCTCGGTGGCGCGCTCCTGCTCGGGGTCACCCTCCGCCATGACGTCGATCGGGGACGAGGTCATCCTTCTGCCCTCCTGGCACGCGGGTCGAGGACGCCATACAGCAGGTCGGCGATGAGGTTGGCGATGAGCACGCCCGTCGTCGTGAGCAGCAGCAGGGCCTGGAGCAGCGGGTAGTCCTTGTTGTTCACGGCCTCACCCATGAGGCGCCCGAGCCCCGGGTAGTCGAAGACCGTCTCGACGAGGATGGCCCCACCCAGGACTCCGCCCAAGGCGAGCGCGAACCCGGTGACGCTGGGCAGCAGCGCGTTGCGGGCGGCATACCGCAGCGCGACCGCCCGGTCCGACAGACCCTTGGCCTTGGCCAGCCGGATGTAGTCCTCGCCGAGGTTCATGATCATCGTGTTGCGCATGCCCAGCACCCAGCCGATCGGGGTGACGATGAGCAGCGACAGCGCCGGCAGCACCGAGTGCTGGAAGGCGTCCCGGATGAAGGGGCCGTTGAGCCCCACCGTCGAGGTGGAGTACCCCCCGGAAGTGGGGAAGACCCCCGCGGTGTAACCGAGGATGTAGAGCAGCAGCAGCGCGATCCAGAACGGCTGCATCGTGCCCACGAACGTCGAGCCGAGCGTCACGGTGCTGTCGAACTTCGTGTTGCGTCGCCAGGCGGCGTACGCGCCGAGGACCACCCCGATGACGAACGAGAGCACCTGGGTGACCGTGACGAGGATGACCGTCCACCACAGCCCCTGGCCGATGACCTCGGTCACCTTGTAGGGGTAGTAGGTGTAGGAGAGCCCGAAGTTCCCGTGGAACAGCTGCGTGAGGTAGTCGCCGTACTGGCTGAGCAGCGAACCGCCGGGGGTACCGAGCATGGCCCGCATCGCCTCGACCTGGGCCGGGTCGAGGGCGGCGTCCTTGCCGGCGAGACGCTGCACCATCTTCGTGGCGGGATCTCCCGGCTGGAGCCGGGGGATGAGGAAGTTCAGCGTGATGACGGCCCACAGCGTGGCCAGGAAGAACCCGAACTTCCGCGCGAAGTACTTCACCGGCCCGTCACCCCTCGGTGGGCAGGAACGCCCGCGTCCCGTGCGCTCACTTCGTGGGCGGCGTCAGGTGGGTGAGGATGAGCAGCCGGTCGTCCGACGGGTTGGCGTACGGGTCCTGCTCGCTCGGCCAGCCCACCGCCTTGTCGGTGCGGTAGAGGATGCGCGACGGGGCGTAGATCAGCGGGGTCACGGGGTACTTCGTCGTCATCGTCGTGACGAGGTCACCGGTGAGCGTCTTCTGCTCGGCCTTGTCGACCGACTGCCCCAGCTTGGTGATGGTGGCCTGGGTGGTCGGGTCGTTCCAGCGCTCCACGTTGGGCAGGATGTCGGTCGTCGTCGGAACCTGGGCGGAGGACAGCTTGGCGCCCAGCCCTCGAGCGACGTCACACCCGCCGTAGAGGAACTCGAAGAGCATCTGGAAGTCACCGGTCTTCTTCTGGCCGTCGACCGAGTCGGGAGCCGACGCCACGACGTTGGTGTTGACCCCGGCCGCGTTGAGGCCGCTGGCCACGACGTCGGCGATGGCCTGGTAGTCGATGAAGCCCGCCTGCACGGAGAAGGTCACGGCGAGCGCCGAGCCGTCGGGGTTGGTGCGCTTGCCGTCCGCTCCGGCCTTGTAGCCCGCCGCGTCGAGCAGCTGCTTGGCCTTGGCGACGTCGAACGGCAGGAC
>JBDSYO010000163.1:0-4052 GCA_039925625.1 Lapillicoccus sp.
AGCCAGTTCGCGTCGTTCGCCTGGCTGGGCAACGAGAACACCGCGATGCCGGCGTCGATGTTCGTCATCGTGTGGAGCTTCGTCGGCTTCTACACCGTGCTGTTCGTGGCGGCCATCAAGGGCGTACCCGCCGAGATCTACGAGGCGGCGCGACTCGACGGCTCGGGGCGCATCCGCACGATCTGGTCGATCACGCTGCCGCTCATCCGCGACAACGTGCAGACCGCCTACATCTACCTCGGGATCGCCGCGCTGGACGCCTTCGTCTACATGCAGGCCCTCAACCCCTTCGGCGGTCCCAACAACAGCACCCTGGTCATGCCCCAGGAGCTGTTCAACACCGCCTTCGGCAAGGGCCAGTTCGGGTATGCCACCGCGATGGGGGTCGTCATGGCCGTCGTCACCCTGGCCTTCGCCGGCCTGATCTTCGGAGTGAACCGGCTGGCCGGCGGCCGTGACCCAGGAGGGACCCGATGAGCACCGACGTCTCGGTCGCCGGAGCACGGCAGGCGGACCCGTCGACCGGAGTCGACCGCCGCAAGGAGAAGCGGCGTGACGCTGGTGACAAGCCGGCCGCGTTCGTCTCCCACACCCTGCTCATCCTGTGGTCGGTCGTCGTCATCCTGCCCCTGCTGTGGACCGTGCTCTCGTCGTTCAAGACGACCAAGGAGATCCTGGCCTCCCCGTTCTCGCTGCCCCAGCGGATCGTCTTCGAGAACTACGTCTCGGCGTGGGACACCGCCGGCATCGGCCGGTTCTTCGTCAACACGGTCATCGTCGTGGGCTGTGCGCTCGTCCTCGTCATGGTGCTCGGGGCGATGTGCGCCTACGTGCTGGCCCGGTTCCGGTTCTGGGGCAACCGGGCGATCTACTACCTGATGTTGGCGGGCCTGACGTTCCCGGCCTTCCTGGCGATCGTGCCGCTCTTCTTCATCCTGCGCAGCTTCGCCCTGCTCAACACCCTGCAGGGGCTCATCGTCGTCTACGTCGCGTTCGCCCTGCCGTTCACCGTGTTCTTCCTGTTCTCGTTCTTCCGGTCCCTCCCCGACGAGATCTACGAGGCCGCCCAGCTCGACGGCGCGGGGGAGTGGCGCACGTTCTTCTCGGTCATGCTGCCCATGGCGCGGCCGGGGATGGCGTCCGTGGCGATCTTCAACTTCCTCGGCCTGTGGAACCAGTTCCTGCTCCCGGTGGCCCTCAACACCGAGCAGGGGAAGTACGTGCTCTCGCAGGGCATGGCGTCGTTCGCATCGCAGGCCGGCTACTCGGTGGACTACGGCGGGCTGTTCGCGGCCGTGGTCATCACCGTCCTGCCGGTGCTGATCGTCTACGTCATCTTCCAGCGACAGCTGCAGGGGTCGGTCTCCCAAGGGACCTCCCGGTAGGTCGCGGCCGAGGAGTCGGCCCGGCACACCGACGGACGCGCCGTCAGGTCGTCGGCGCGTCCGGAGGAGTGCACCCGAACCGACTCATGAAGCGCTCGCGGTCGATGACCGCCCGCTGCACCTCGCCGTGGGCGACCTCCTCACCCGCGTCGTCGAGGACCCGGACGTGGAAGATCAGCCGACGCCCGTCGCTGACGGGGCGCGAGCTCTTGACGTGCACCGTGGCGCCCACGGGGGAGGCCTTGATGTGCTCCACCTTCACCAGGGTGCCGACCGTCGTCTGACCCGGCGCGAGGCCCTCGGCGGCAGCGGCGTAGGCCGCCCGCTCGATCCAGTTGATGAGGCGCGGCGTAGCCAGGACCGGCATGTCGCCGCTGCCGAGGCGCTCGGCCGTGTCGGCGTCGGTGACGGTGTGATGGCTGACGTCCATTCTCCCGAGGATAGGCGTGCCACGCAGGGGGCGCGCTACGCGTCTGCCACAGTTCCCCCGGTGAACATCTACGCCTGGGTGCTGCTCGTGGCCGCGGCCGCTGCCGCCGTCGGCGACTGGGCGGCCGTGGCGATGCGGCGACCAGGTGGTGAGCAGGTCGCCAAGCCGGCCGTGGTCCTGCTCCTCGGAGCGTTCGCGTGGCTGCTGCACGCCGAGCAGACACCGCCGGGGCGCTGGCTCCTCGTCGCCCTCGCCCTGTGCCTCGTCGGTGACGTGGTGCTGCTGTCCCAGACCGACCGGGCGTTCGGAGCGGGGCTCGCGGCCTTCCTCCTGGCTCACCTGGCGTTCCTCGCGCTGGTCGTGTCCATGCCCCGGCGCGACCCGGTCTGGGTCGGCGTGGGGCTCACGGTGGTCGTGGTGGGGCTCGTCCTCTGGCGGGTGCTCTGGCCCCTCGCCCGTCGGGACGTCGCGGAAGGGGGGCCACCCACCGCCTACGCGCTGGTGCTCGGCGCGTTCGTAACCCTGGCCTGGTGGTCGGGCCACCTACTCCTGGGCATCGGCGCGAGCCTGTTCCTGGTGAGTGACGGCGTCCTCGCCGCCCTGCGCTTCTGGCGCCCGGTCCCGGGCGGCCGGCTCGTCGTGATGGTCGGCTACCACGCGGCGCTCGCCGGGATCGTCCTCGGCGTACTGCGTCCCGACCTCGTCTGACGGGCCTCGGCCGGGTCGTGGCCGGGCAACTCGGTGGCGGCCCTGCGATATCGTGAGCAGATGACCCGCCAGCTCCTTCTTCCCCAGCCGCGCTGAGCCCTTCCGAGCAGCGCGGCGCCCCTCCGATGTGAGGGGCTTTCGTATGTCCCCCGTACCCGGAGCGGGACGTCGTCCCCCACGAAGGACCGTGAGACCCGTGAGCACCAGCAGCCCGAGCCCGCAGAGCACCGACGAGCACCCGTTCCGCTACACCGCGGCGATGGCGCGTGACATCGAGATCGCCTGGCAGGACCGGTGGCAGGAGGAGGGCACCTTCGAGGCGCCCAACCCGGCCGGACCCTGGGCCGAGCCGGAGAAGGTCGCCGCTCGCGGGGCGAAGCTCGTGGTGCTCGATATGTTCCCGTACCCGAGCGGGGCGGGTCTGCACGTCGGCCACCCGTTGGGCTACATCGGCACCGACGTCTACTCGCGGTTCCACCGCATGCTCGGCCGCAACGTGCTGCACTGCCTGGGGTACGACGCCTTCGGCCTCCCCGCGGAGCAGTACGCCGTGCAGACCGGCCAGCACCCGCGCAAGACGACCGAGGACAACATGGTCGTCATGCGTCGCCAGCTGCGGCGCCTCGGCCTGGGCTTCGACGACCGCCGCAGCTACGCGACGATCGACGAGGACTACCTGCGGTGGACGCAGTGGATCTTCCTGCAGATCTACAACTCCTGGTACGACCCCGAGGCGGTGCGTCCCGACGGTGAGTCCGGGGCGGCGCGTCCGATCGAGACGCTGGTCCAGGCGTACGCGTTGGGCTCGCGCCCGTTGCCGGCGGCGGCGGGCGGCCGGCATTGGGCCGAGCTCGACGGGACCGAGCAGCAGGCCGTGCTGGCGGAGTCACGGCTCGCCTACACCTCCGAGGCCCCGGTCAACTGGTGTCCGGGTCTGGGCACGGTGCTCTCGAACGAGGAGGTCACCAACGAGGGTCGCTCCGAACGCGGGAACTTCCCCGTCTTCCGGCGCAACCTGCGCCAGTGGATGATGCGCATCACCGCGTACGCGGACCGGCTCGCCGACGACCTCGACCGCGTGGACTGGCCGGAGAAGGTCAAGATCATGCAGCGCAACTGGATCGGACGGTCTCAGGGTGCGCGCGTGACGTTCCCGGTGACGACCCGTGATGGATCGGGTTCTGGCATCGAGGTGTTCACGACCCGTCCCGACACGGTGTTCGGCGCGACGTTCATGGTGCTGGCCCCGGAGCACCCGCTGGTCGACGCTCTCGTCCCGGACGCCTGGCCCGAGGGGACCAAGGGGTCGTGGACCGGCACCGACCCGGAGGCCGCCGGGTCGCCGGCTGCGGCGGTCGCGGCCTACCGGGCCGCGACGTCGCGCAAGAGCGACGTCGAGCGGCAGATGGACGACCGCTCCAAGACGGGTGTCTTCACGGGTGGCTTCGCGATGAACCCGCTGACGGGACAACAGATCCCGGTCTTCATGGCCGACTACGTGCTGATGGGGTACGGCACCGGGGCGATCA
>JBDSYO010000164.1:0-3451 GCA_039925625.1 Lapillicoccus sp.
ATCGGGTTGCCCCCGTCCGATGTCTGTCGTCGTCAATCTACCCGCGGCACGCCCGCGCCGATACCCCAACGAGACGGGGATCCGGCCTGGGGTCAGAGGCGCACGAGCATCTTGCCGATGTTGGTCCCGCGATGCAGGTCGAGGAACGCCTCGATCGCGCCGTCGAGGCCTTCGACGACCGTCTCGCGGTGCGCCAACCGTCCGTCGGCGAACCACGCGCCGGCCGTCCGGTAGAACTCGCCGGTCACGTCGTCGTGGTCCATCACGATGAACCCGCGGATGCTGAGGCGCTTGGTGACGACGAGGAACATGTTGCGCGGCCCGGGGGAGGGGTCGGTGTCGTTGTAGGTCGCGATCGCGCCGCAAGCGGCCACCCTTCCGAAGTCGGCCATCGCCGAGATGGCCGCCTCGAGGTGCTCGCCGCCGACGTTGTCGAAGTACACGTGGACCGGCGCGTGCTCCTTCAGCTGCCGGGCCACCGGGCCGTCGTGGTAGTCGAAGGCTGCATCGAAGCCCAGCTCGCCGGTCACCCACTCGACCTTCTCGGGCGACCCCGCCGAGCCGACCACCTTGCCGGCGCCGAGCAGCCGGGCCATCTGTCCGGCCGCCGAGCCGACGGCCCCGGCGGCGCCGGACACGAACACCGTCTCGCCCTCGTTGATGGGCGCAATGCGGGTGAGGCCGACGTACGCCGTGAGGCCCGGCATGCCCAGCACCCCGAGGTACGCCGAGGCCGGGACGCGGCTCACGTCGACCACCCGCACCTGGCCGGACGGGAGCAGCGCGTGCTCGCGCCAACCCGCCTGGTGCAGGACCGTGGCGCCGATGGGTACCTCGTGGTCGCCCGACGCCAGCACCTCGCCGACCGCGCCACCATCCATCGCGGCGTCGAGTCGGAACGGCGGCACGTAGGACTTCCGGTCGTCCATCCGGCCGCGCATGTAGGGGTCGACCGAGAGGAAGGTGTTGCGCACGAGCACCTGCCCCGGTCCCGGGTCGGGGAGCTCGGCCTCGACCGTCCGGAAGTCGTCGTGGGTCGGCCAGCCGACCGGCCGTGCGGCCAGATGGATCTCCCTCGTGCGGGTCGTCATGACCACCGATCCTCGCACCGACCGACGCTCGACGACAGGTGCGACGACAGGTGCCGCAGATCACCACCCCGACGACTTGGGCCGACTCTTCGACATCCGTAGAATGTAAGAGTCGCGGACGCGGCAATGAACATTACCGAAGGATGTGCACGCATGACCTCGCAGCTGTACCTCGCCCGTGGAATCGCCGCCGGAATGATCCACCCGGGCGCACGTGGGCAGGACCCCGCAGTGGTGAGGTCGGCCGAGATCGCGCGCGCCCAGGAGCGCCGCTCACGTCGGGGCCTGCGCCGCCGCTGACCCTCGCGGGGTCTGGCAGTCTGGACGGGTGACCGAGTCCGACCCGACCCTCCGCTCCATCGATCTCACCCGCATCGGCAAGGAGCGCTACAAGGCGACCAACCGGCGCGGGGGAGTGCTGCCGATCGGCTCGGGCGACGACCCGGACTTCACGCCCGTCGAGCTCCTGCTCGCGGCCCTGGCCGGCTGTGCCGCCGTCGACATCGACCTGATCACCGGCAAGCGCGTCGACGCGACGTCCTTCGACATGCGGGCGACGGGTCACAAGGTGCGCGACGAGCAGGGCAGCCATCTCGTCGGGCTCACGATCTACGTCGACGTCCGCTTCCCCGACGGTCCCGACGGCGACCGGGCACGCGAGATGCTGCCGCGCGCCATCCAGCAGACCCGCGACCGGCTGTGCACGGTCGGTCGGACCGTGACGCTGGGGGAGCAGGTCGAGTACGTCGAGGAGGACCTCAGTCGGCCTTGACCGACGAGATGGTGACGTCCTCGTTGGGAGCACCGTCGCCCTGTCCGCCGCTCACGCCCTTCTTGGCGACGCCCTCGACGGTCGCCACCGCCGCGTCGTCCACGTGCCCGAAGACCGCGTAGCTGGGCGGCAGCGGCGAGTCGGCGTACACGATGAAGAACTGGCTGCCATTGGTGTCCGGGCCGGCGTTGGCCATGGCCAGCGTGCCCGGGCCGTAGGTCTCCGTGCCGTCGAGCTCGTCGGCGAAGGAGTAGCCGGGCCCGCCTGAGCCGGTGCCCGTGGGGTCGCCGCACTGGAGCACGAAGATGCCCGAGGTCGTCATCCGGTGGCACTTCGTGTCGTCGAAGTACCCCTGGTCGGCGAGCGAGAGGAACGAGTTCACCGTGCACGGTGTGGCGTCGCGACCGAGGGTCGCCTCGAGGTCGCCGACCGTGGTGCTGATCGTGACGTCGACGTCCCCGGACTTGGCTGCCTTCGCCGACGGCGGGTCGACCTGCTTGGCCGCGCCCGCCGGGTTGGTGGGGTAGCTACACGAGACCGTCGGGGCCGAGCCGGAGTCGACCGCCGTGGTGTCGTCGCCGCCGCAGGCCGTCAGGGACATCGCGGCGACCGAGAGCGCGGCCGGGAGCAGGAGGAGGGGCTTCGGCATGACGGGCATGGTACGAGGGGGATCCGTGGGGTTCCTGAGGGGGTTTCAGTCGTTGCGCCCCCGGGCCGCGACCGCCCACGGCTCCAGGTCACCCGCGCCGTGGTCGGCCCAGAGGTGCTCGGCGAGGTTCACCGCGACGCAGACGTGGTTGGGCACCACGCGTACCTCGCCCCCCAGCGGCGGCGGGTCGGCGTACCCCTCGACCACCGCGTGGTGCTCGGAGAGGAGCACGATGCGGGCATCGGGGCGGTCGAGCAGCCGGCCGAAGCCCGAGTTGTACGCCGCCCGGTCTGCGCCGAGAGCCTTGGCGCCCGAGTCGAGCACCAACCGGCCGCCGGCGTGGCTGACGACCGTGGCCCGGCAGGTGATCGCCAGCTCGTCCGAGGTCGCCGAGCCGAGCTCCCACTGCTGGGCGTCGTTCAGCGCGTAGACGCCCGGACGCAGCTCGGTCGCCACCCCGCTGCCCAGGCTCGCCTCGAGCGTCGGGGTCGACCCACCGCTGAGCACGCTCGGCTCGATCCCGTGTGCCCGCAGAGAATCCGCCGCTGCCGTCAGCGCCGCAGCCTCGTCGTGGGCGGCGCCCGTTCGTCCGTTTGGGTCGTAGCCGTGACCCGGGAAGGTGAACACCCCGCGGACCACGAGCCCGCTCCGCTCGGCCGCCGCCGCGACGGCACCGGCCTCACTCGGCGGTCCGCCGCTGTGGTGCTGGCCGCTGTCGACCTCGACCAGGACCTCGAGCCCGGGCACGAGCCTGCCCACGTGCTGGGCCGACTCGACGCTGTCGACGCCGATCGCGAGCCGGGCGCGCTCGGCCAACGCGCGCAACCGGGCTGCGCGCTCCTCGTCGACCCACAACGGGTAGGCGACGAAAACGTCCTCGACGCCGCCGTCGACGAACACCTCTGCCTCACCGACGGTCGCGACGGTGATCCCCTGGGC
>JBDSYO010000165.1:0-3841 GCA_039925625.1 Lapillicoccus sp.
TCGTGCAGCCGCTCGCGCGAAGTGCCTCCGTGCGGCGGGGCCGTCGTACGGACCGCCCCGGTCGGCATCCCCGTGCCCATCGGCGAGACCCCTCCCCGTGGTCGGCGGCCAGGCTCTGGCTTGACCCCTACGACGCTAGGTTCGGGCCGGGGCCGGGGTCGGGACAAGCGACCTGGGCCCCCTGCCGGCACGGGACCCAGGTCGGGTCGCCGGGGCCGCACCGGGCTGGATCCGGGCGCTCGGGGCCCTACCCGGCTCTGCCGCTGGCAGCCTGGACGAGCAGCTCCTCCAGGCGCCGGGAGAGCTCGCGTTTCGTGGCGTCGTTGCCGGGGAGGGCCAGTGCGGCCTGGAACTGCGACCGCGCCTCGTCCAGGCGACCGGCCCGGCACAGCAGCTCGCCCCGGGCTGCCGCGAGCGGGAGGTAGTCCGGCATACCGCCGGCCTCGAGGATCGCGTCGACCTCCGCGAGTCCGGCCTCCACCCCGTCGCGTTCGGCCACCGCGACGGCCCGGTTGAGCCGGACGACAGGGGTGTCGTGCACGGCCAGCAGCACGTCGTACCAGCTGACGATGGCCGACCAGCTGGTCTCCTCCCAGCTGGGCGCGAGGTCGTGGCACGCGGCGATGGCGGCTTGGACGACGTACGGGTCCGGCCGCGCGTGCGACAGCCGGAGGGCGACCCCCAGCAGCGACAGGCCCTGGCGGATCTGAGCGCCGTCCCACCGGGAGCGGTCCTGGTCGGCGAGGCGCACCGGGTCGCCGGCCGCATCGACGCGGGCCGCGCCGCGAGCGTCCTGGAGCCGCAGGAGCGCCTCGAGCCCGTAGACGGGGATCTGGTCGGGGAGCAGTGCGCGCAGGAGGGCGGCCAGCCGGATCGCCTCCGCGCAGAGCCGTCGGCGCATCGGGGTCGCCCCGGCGCTCGCCTGGTAGCCCTCGTTGAACAGCAGGTAGACGGTCGCGAGGACTCCTTCGAGCCTGACCGGCAGCTCCTGGGCACCGGGGACCCGGTAGGGGATGCCGGCCGTGGCGATCTTGCGACGGGCGCGCGTGAGGCGTTTGGCCATCGTCGCCTCGCTGACGAGGAGGGCGCTGGCGACCTCGGCGGTCGTCAGGCCGCAGAGGGTACGCAGCGCCAGCGCTGTCTGTGTCTCGACGGAGAGGGTGGGGTGACAGCAGGTGAAGAGCAGCCGGAGCAGGTCGTCGCGCAGGACCGTGTCATCCGGGAGCGACGGGTCGTCGGAGCCGGTGTCGTCGGCCTCGGCCTCGAGCTGAGCGAGCAGGGCGGTCGAGGCGGCCTCCTTGCCCACACGGATACGCTCGCGCCGGATCAGGTCGATGGCTCGGCGGCGGGCGGTGAGGGTCAGCCAGGCTCGAGGCTCGACGGGGATGCCGTCGCGGGCCCACACGTCCATCGCGCGGACGACAGCGTCCTGGACCGCGTCCTGGGCGAGCTCCAGGGACCCGGTGGTGCGAACGAGAGTGGCGAGCACACGCGCCCCCTCGTCCCGGACGAGCCGGGCGAGGGCGGCACGTGCGTCGCTGGGGTCAGCCGTCGGACGAACCCATCTCGATGACCGGACGGACCTCGACCTTGCCGGTCCACGCAGCCGGGATCTGGGCGGCCCACCGCACGGCGTCGTCGAGGTCGGTGCACTCCAGGACGTAGAACCCGGTGAGCACCTCCTTGCTCTCGGCGAAGGGGCCGTCGCTGGTCAGCACCTTCCCGCCCTTGCCGCCTTCCACCCGGACGGTCGTGGTGTTCGAGGCCGGGAAGAGCGCGGCCCCGCCCCGCATGACGGCGGCGGCGGTCGCCCCGAAGGCGCCGTACTCACCCATCATCTGCTGCTTCTCGGGAGTGTCGAGGGTGCTCCAGTCGGGGTCGCCCGCTTCGTAGATCAACGCTGCGTACTGCGGCATCAGGGTCTCCATCTCGTGTGGCCACCGGCCCAACGCCGGTGCTGGCAACAGAACGAACGGGGATCGCCCGGATGGACAAACCTAGGCCCCACCGTCTCGAACAGCTTCGTCCGACGCCCGGGGGTGCCGTCCGTTCTGGCTATCCGGGGCCGAGGGGTCGCCGGACCGAGGTGTCGACCTTCACCGTGTGGTCGGTGCTCCGGGTCGAGCGGGCCAGCAGCAGGCCAGCGGCCGGTGCCGCACCTGCGGCCACGACCGCGAGCTGCGGCTGCTCCACCCGACGCGCGAAGGCGACACCTCCATCCGGCCCGGGCACCGGGCTTTCGGGATCCTCGTGCCCCGTGATGATCAGTTCGCCCAGCCATCGCTCGCGTGCCTCGCCGGCGCAGACGGGCTCGAGACCCAGCCTCAGCGGCTCCGCCTCGACGTCGAGCCCCTCGAGGGCGTAACCGTGCAGCCGGTTGTGGAGGTACCGCATCCCCCGGTGATGCTGCTGTTCGGCGGCGAAGTCCGCCGCAGTGAGCATCAGCCCGTCGAAGGAGCTCACTCGGCGAGGGGGGTCGGCCATCCTGAAGTGTCCACCATCCCGCGTCTCCCGCACCGCGATTGAGGACCAGACCCCGAAGGAGGCTGAGGGGTGGCGTCGTCGGCAGCCGGCGAAGGGAGCCTCGCCTCAACCCGCGGGTTCGGCGGCGGACGGCGGGTTGTCTAGCACCCTTGGCCGGTAGTCGAGGAGCTGGATGCGTCCGTCGAAGGTGCGCCGGTCGACCATGTCGAGGGCGACGTCGGGATACTCGTCGTAGATGCGTCCCTGGCCCGTGCGTCCGGTGATGACGGGGAAGACGACGACCCGGAACCGGTCCGCGACGCCGGCTGTGAGCAGGCTGCGGCACAGGGTCAGGCTTCCCAAGGTCCGCAGCCCCGGGCTGCCCGCCGCCTTGGCCCTCCGCACCCACTCGACCGGGTCGTCCCTGACCAACGTGCTGTTGGCCCACTCCAGCGGGTCGCTCAGAGTGCTGGAGAAGACCACCTTCGGAATGGCGGCGAGCGCGCCGGTGCCGGGCTCGTCACCGTCGGCGAACCCGTGCATCAGCCGGTAGGTGTCGGCGCCCATGAGGATGGTGTACCCCCCCTCGGGCTGGTCCCCGAGCCAGGCGAGGTACTCCGGCCCCTCCAGGCCCCACCAGCCGGGCCACCCCTCCGCCGAGCCGTACCCGTCCAGGGAGGTGATGAAGTCGATCAGCAGCTCAGACATGATGTTTCCTTTCCCGTGACTCGACGTCCTCACGTTGCGACCGTTGGTGACGCGCAAACTCATCGGCCTCGCCGGTCTGCGTGACGTTCGCGTGCGCGACGGCACCTCTGTGCCGCGGGGACCCCAGCCGCATCGGGTGGCTCGTGGCCGGCGGACCGGCTGAGGCTCTAGGTTTACCGCGCGCGCACTTCGTGCAGCAGCACACCGGGACGACGAGCGGGAGCCGGCATGGCCTTCGGATGGACCCTCTACAACGGCGACGGCAAGACCCCGGCTCCGGGCCAGGCGGTGGCGCCGAACGAGCGCCTGACGTGGGGCCGCACCGTCGGCATCGGCGCGCAGCACGTCATCGCCATGTTCGGTGCGACGTTCGTCTTCCCGTTGGTCATGGGGCTGGACGCCAACCTCGCCATCCTCATGTCCGGCGTGGCCACGATCATCTTCCTGCTGGTCGTCCAGGGGAAGGTGCCCAGCTACCTCGGCACCAGCGCGTCCTTCGTCGGCGCCGTGGCCGCCATCCGGGCCGGTGGCGGTGACAGCGGCGCCGTGACCGGCGCCATCCTCGTCTCCGGCGCGGTGCTCGCCCTGGTCGGCCTGCTGGTCCACATCGTCGGGGCGGGCGTGATCCACCGGATCCTGCCGCCCGCGGTCACCGGCGCCGTCGTCATGC
>JBDSYO010000166.1:0-6025 GCA_039925625.1 Lapillicoccus sp.
GGCAAGCGTCGTCACGAGCAGCCGCCGCACCGGACGGGCGAACCAGTAGTCCACGGCGGCGGCGAACACCGGCTTCGAGGCCGGCGGGACCGCCGCCATGAGGGCGGCCGTGTCCGCGTGCGACGCGTGGTTGGCGACGAGCACCGCCGGGCCGCGCGGCAGCGGGCCGGTGACGGTCAGGCCGCCCGTGCCCGCGAACACCAGCCGCCAGAGGTGGTGGCGCAGGCAGGCTCCGTGTCGCGTCGCCCCTGCTGTCGGCATGGTCGTCGGCGCCGTCATCGCAGCACCGCGGCGAGGGGAAGCACGAGCAGGAGGGAGTCGACCCGGTCGAGCAGACCGCCGAAGCCGGGCAGCCACGCGCCCGCGTCCTTGACCCCGGCCTGCCGCTTGACCATCGACTCGAGCAGGTCGCCGGCCACGCCCCCGAGGGCGACCGCGACGACCAGACCGACCGAGATCGTGCCGAGCAGGGTGAGGACGACCAGCGTGCCGACGACTGCCCCGACCAGCCCACCCAGGGTCTTGTTGGGTGACAGCGGCGACAGCGGCCGCCGGGCCCAGCCGAACCGGCGCAGGCCCCGACCGCCGCACCACGCCGCGACGTCGGCCGCCGCGGCGGCGAAGCAGACGAGGAACGCGTCATCCCCCAGGACGACGAGGTGGGCCAGGGCCCAGCACACCCAGATCGAGGCGAACGCGGTGAGGCTGGCGCGGCGCAGCCCCTGGGCGGTGTCCCCGGCCAGCAGGGCGGGGAGGGCGCAGAGCAGGGCGACCAGGGGCGCGAGGGACAGCAGCGACGGGGCCAGCCAGGCCGCGGCGGGGTAGCCCACCGCCAGCCCCAGCAGGATCAGCCGCTCGGGCCGCGGCAGCCCCACGAGCGGCGCGAACTCGCGCACCCCCTGCACGGCGAGTGCGGCGGCGAGCAGGGCCGTGGGCCCGGGGCCCAGCCACAGCGGGATCCCGACGACCGGGGCGACGAGGGCCCACGTCATCCAGCGCCGGCGCAGCTCGGCCTGCCGGGAGAGGAAGACTGCGACGCCGGCCAGGGTGAGGACCGCGACGACCACCCAGAGGAAGAAGACCGCCCGGCCCTCGGCGTGCAGCCGCAGCGGCCCCAGCGGCACGTCGAGCGTGAGGCCGCCGCGGTCGCCGCTGAGCAGCCGCACCCACACCTGGGTCAGGGTGTCGTTCACGACGGCGCACCCGACAGCTCGGTATGCGTCGCGCGCAGCCGCAGGAGAGCGGTCAGCACCGACCCCACGACGACCACCGCTCCGAGCCACGGCAGCCAGGCGGGTACGCCGGTGGCGAGCACCGCGAGGGCGCAGCGTTCGGTCTTGCCGAGGGGGCCGCCGTTGCGGCGCGCGGCCCCGGCCCCGGCGGCGGCGAGCGACGCGGCGGTGGGAAGCGTGGCGGCGACCGCGGCCAGGAGGGTCCACACCACGGGACCCGAGGTCCACGACCCGGACGTGCGCGCCGCGAGGGCGACGAGGCCGGCATACATGAGCAGGTCGCTGGTGCGGTCACCGATCTCGTTGAGCACGAACCCCCAGGGCCGCGAGACGCCACGGGCCCGGGCGACGGCGCCGTCGAGGTTGGCCCCGGCCAGCCGGGCGGCGAGCAGGACGAGGACCAGGGGCCACCAGCCCTGCCAGATCGCCGGGGCGGCCAGCGCTGCGGCGAGGACGCCGACGCCCGTGAAGACGTCGGGGGACAGGCCCCGCCGCACCGCGGCGTCGGTGACGACGCCGAGCCGCTGGGTGTACCAGGGCTTGAGTGCGTAGAGGCCGTCCACGCGGGGAAGGCTATCGACCGCCCCGCGCATCCGGACGCGCTCCGGTCACCCCTTGGTCGCGCCCAGCGTCAGCCCGGCCACGAACTGCTTCTGCAGCGCGAAGAACACGATGAGCGTGGGGAGGGCCACGAGCACCGAGCCGGCGGCCACGAGGTTGTTGTCGGTGAAGAACTGGCCGCGCAGGTTGTTCAGCGAGCTCGTCACGGGGTACTTGTCACCGGACTGCAGCAGCACCGTCGCCCAGAAGAACTCGTTGTAGATCCACGTGACCTGCAGGGTGGCGAGCGCCGCCAGGGGTGGACGACAGAGCGGCAGCGTGAGCTGGAAGAACTGCCGCAGCACGCCGGCGCCGTCGACGACGGCCGACTCGTAGAGCTCGCGGGGGAGCGTCTTCATGTAGTTGCTGAGGACGAAGGCGCAGAAGCCGGTCTGGAACGCGACGTTCACCGCGATGAGCCCGTAGTAGCTGTCGAGCAGCGTGCCGGAGTCGCTGAGCCAGTAGGGCACCTCGATGGCGCGGAACATCCGGTAGACGGGGATGAGCAGCGCCTGCGGCGGTAGCAGGTTGGCGGCCGTGAACAGCCCCAGCAGCGCGAGGTTGAACCGGAAGCGGAACCGGGCGACGACGAAGGCGATGCACGAGGACAGGAAGAGGGTCAGCAGGACGGCGGGGATCGTGATGTACGCCGAGTTGAGGAGGGTGTGCGTGAAGTCGGCCTGCTGCCAGGCGTTGACATAGTTCTGAAGCGTGAACCCACCGAACGAGACGTAGCCGTTGGCGGCCGTGTAGGCGTAGTCCCGGAACGAGTTGAGCACCGCGTAGAGCAGCGGGAACAGCCAGGCCAGCGACACGAGGATGAGGAAGACCTGCAGGACGATGCGGCCCGGGCCCCTCGACGGGCGCGGGGAGGGGGCGACCCGCTTCGTGTCCTGCGGGGTCGTCCGGGCGGTGGTGGCGGTCACCGGTCCTCCTTCATGACGATGCGTAAGTAGATGACGATGAAGGTGGACGAGATGAGGAGCATGAACGTCGCCAGCGCCGACCCGAACCCGATCCGGCTGGCCTCGCCGATGACGTTGCTCGTCACGAGGGTGGAGATGAGCTCGAGCCCGTTGCGGCCCTTGTTGATGACCCAGACGAGGTCGAAGGCGCGCAGCGACTCGATGACCGTGACGACGAGGACTATGAGGTTGATCGGCCGCATCACCGGGAAGACGACCCGGAAGAAGATCGTCTTCTCGCTCGCACCGTCCACTCGGGCGGCCTCGCGGAGCGTCGGGTCGACGCCCTTGAGGCCCGCCAGGTAGAGCAGCATGACGTAGCCGGTCTGCCGCCAGCTCGACGCGAGCAGCGCCGCCCCGAGGTTGTACTTCGGGTCGCCGTACCAGTCGATGGTGCTGCCGGTGACGGCGTTGATGAGGCCCTGGTCCTTGCTGTACATCAGCTGCCAGATGAAGCCGACGAGGGCGAGGGAGAGGACGACCGGCATGTAGAGCGCCGTCTGGTAGACCCGCGACCCGCGCATCTCCCGGTCGAGCAGCACGGCGAGGAAGATGCCGAGCGGCGTGACGAGGAAGAAGAACACGGCGAACCAGATGAGGTTGTGCTGCAGCGCCGGCCAGAACGGCGGGTAGATGGTGACGACGTCGGTGTAGTTCTTCAAGCCGACGATCTTGGCCGACCCGATGTCCCCGATGCCGTCCCAGCTGGTGAAGGAGAGCAGCACGGAGGCGATGGCTGGCAACCACACCAGCGTGACGACGAGCAGGGTGGGGATGACGATCATCAGGGTGACGACGACCCGGTCGGTGGCCGAGAGCTGGTCGATCCCTCGGTACCTCGGCGTGCGCTTCTTCCTGGGTGCGGTGACGGTGGCCATCGGCGGGGTCAGCTGGTGAAGATGCTGAGCTTCTGCTGCTGGATGTTCTTGACCAGCCCGTCGATGTCGTCCGGCGTCTTGATGAACGACTGGATCGCCGGGATCATCACCGTCGAGGCGAAGTCGGGCCGCGTGTCGCGGTCGAGGAACTGGGCGATCGACTTGGCCGACTTGACGAACTCCTGCGACTTCTTCTGCAGGGCGGTGTACGCACTGGCGTCGGCCTTGTCGCTCGTCGCGATGACGCTCGGGTCGGCCTTGACGGCGAGGTTCTGCGCGTCGGCGGAGCCGAGGTAGCCGAGCAGCTTCTTCGCGCCGTCGGGGTTCTTGGGCCGCTTCGACATCATGTAGCCGTCGATCGGCGCCTCGATGGCGTCGGAGCCGATGGTGGAGTCGACCTCGGGGAAGTTGAAGAAGTCGAGGTCGTCCTGCTCGGCCCCCTTGGTGAACTGCTGCGCGACGAAGGCGCCGAGGACGTACATGCCCGACTTCTTCTGCTGCAGGCTCTGGGCCGCCTCCTGCCAAGTGCGGCCGAGCGAGTCGGTCTGGTGCAGGGGGAGCAGGCCGCGCCAGGTGTCGAACACCTTCTTGACCTTGTCGCCGCTCCAGTCCTCCTTGCCGGCCATCAGGTTCACGTGGAAGTCGTAGCCGTTGATGCGCAGGTTGAGCTGGTCGAACGTGCCCATGGCGGGCCAGCCGTCCTTGTCGCCGAACGCGATGGGGGTGAGGCCGTCCTTCTGCATCTGGGCGCCGAGGGTCTTCAGGGCGTCCAGCGTCTTCGGGATCTGGTAGCCCTTCTCCGCGAAGACGCTCTTGCGGTAGAAGACCGCCCACGGGTAGTAGGTCGACGGCACGAAGTACTGCTTGCCGTCGTCCCCGGTGGACGCCTTCTTCAGCGCGTCGGACATGCCGCTGAGGCTGCCCCAGACGTCGGAGACGTCGCCGGCGAGGCCCTTGGACGCGAAGAACTTCATCCGGTAGCCCGAGAACCAGGTGAACACGTCGTCCGGCGCACCCTGGAGGTAGGTGTTGATGTTCTCCTGGAACGTGTTGTGGTCGACCGTGTTGATCTTGACGGTCAGGCCGCTGTTGGCCTTCTGGAAGGCGTCCATGACCGACTGGACGGCGGCCTTCGGCACGGCGTCGGACTGGTTGGATCCGATGCTGACGGTGCCCGTCGCCCCACCGCCGCCGCCCGTGGCCCCACCGGACGGGCTCGTGCCGCCGCCACTGCTGCAGGCGGCCAGCGCGCCCGGTGCGGCGACGAGCGCCCCGACGCCGAGAGCGCTCTTGAGCATCGAACGTCGCGAGAACGCCCGCGCCGATGGCGGGACCAGGCTGGCGAGGTACTCGGCCTGAGTGGAGGGGCGGGGCATGTCGGGCTCCTTCGACGATGAATGAGGGCAACACCGGATCCGGCGCTGGGGCGGGCACTGAGCAGGCGAGCATCAACCGGCAGACGAACATCAACCACCAGAAACGACCAGTTCCGAACTGAGGATGACTCGCCGCTCCCGTCCTGTCAAGAGCTGGCCAGGCAACGATTCGGTACGCCGGAAACGCCAGTTAGCAACGGCATAGGGCTCCTCAGGCCAGAAGTTGCCGGGCAGCGGGATGCACGGAGCCGATGTTGGTTTCTGTTGACTTTCCGCCCGGTGGCCTCGACACTGACCGCCATGCGACGTTGGCCGACCGACCGGATCGCCTTCGGCGGTGACTACAACCCCGAACAGTGGCCGCGGTCCGTCTGGCCCGAGGACATGGAGCTGATGCGCCGCGCCGGCGTCTCGTTCGTCACGCTCGGGGTGTTCTCCTGGTCCTGGCTGGAGCCGGCCAAGGGCGAGTACGAGTTCGGCTGGCTCGACGAGATCATGGACCTCCTGGCACAGAACGACATCGCCGTCGACCTGGCGACGGCCACCGCGACGCCGCCGCCGTGGTTCTCCACCGCCTTCCCGCAGACGCTCCCGGTCGACCGCGACGGGCATACCCTCTGGCCCGGCAGCCGGCAGGCCTGGTGCCCGTCGAACGAGACCTACCGCGAGCACGCCCTCGCCCTCACGACCGCCCTGGCCACCCGGTACCACGAGCACCCGGCGCTGGCGATGTGGCACGTCTCGAACGAGTACGCCTGCCACAACCTGCCCTGCTACTGCGACACCTGCACCGGAGCGTTCCGCCGCTGGTTGCGGCAGCGGTACGCCGACCTCGAGGCGCTCAACGAGGCCTGGGGCACCGCCTTCTGGAGCCAGCGCTACACCGAGTGGGACCAGATCCTGCCGCCCCGGCGGACGACGACCTTCGCCAACCCGACGCAGGTCCTCGACTACGCGCGGTTCGGCTCCGACAC
>JBDSYO010000167.1:0-7284 GCA_039925625.1 Lapillicoccus sp.
CGGACATTTGCACTGACACAGCCTAACCGCGGCTGCTTACGTATCTCATGGCTAACGAGATATTCCGGGAATGACCGAGCTTCGCTGCTTCTCAGCCTGTTCGACCATGTATTCCGATAAGTCAGTCCCCTTTATCCTCGACTGCGGATGCTGCGGCGTCGACCCTTCTCGACGCGGCGGCCGGGCCGCTTTTGCGTGCGTACGGTTGCGCCGGGCCCCGGTGGAGGCGTGCTTCCGCACATGGGCTGGGTCTACGAGTTCCGTACGGTCACAGCCGTGTTGACGGGTCGAGTAGCCACGAATAAAGGGCAGGTTTATTTTAGGGTGTACGTCGGCTTTTGCGGGCGATTGCGCGAAATGCACATCGTCCGGACGGGCTATACGGATAAGCGTGAGTGCAGGCCTACATTGTTTGTGGGGGGTGACGGGGTATCCCGACACCCAGGTACTGCTCCTTCAGGGGTGAGGGGGCGGATCAGGCCGTCTCGTGGGAGTGGTGCGGGGCGGAGGCGGGATTCGCGATGTGGCATGTGGGCTTTGGGGCGCCTGGAGGCGGGCGTCCGACGGCGCTGGCTGGCGCGCGCCCGGTCGGCGAGAGTGCCCGGGGTCCGGGCTTCGAGATGGAGCAGCGCGCGGGTGAGCCGCGCGCGGCTCGCCTGACGATCGCCATGCTGGGCACCCGCGGTGTCCCCGCTCGCTACGGTGGGTTCGAGACGGCGGTCGAGGAGGTGGGCCAACGGCTCGCCTCCCGCGGCCACGACGTCCGGGTCTACTGCCGTGAGGGGCCCGACGCCCCCCGGCCGACGCAGTACAAGGGGATGCAGCTCGTGTGGCTGCCGGCGCTGCATCGGCGCTCCATGGAGACGCTCTCGCACACCGGTGCCTCGGTCGCTCACCTGTTGGCCGCCCCCACCGATGTCGCGTTCGTCTTCAACTGCGCCAACGCCGCTTGGCTGCCTGCTCTGCGCGCGGCCCGCATCCCGGTGGCGACCCATGTCGACGGTCTCGAGTGGAAGCGCGCCAAGTGGGGCGGGGCGGGGCGGCGGTACTACCGGATCGCCGAGGCGGGCGCAGTGCGCCTCTCGGACGCGCTGATCGCGGATGCCCCTGGTATCGCCGACTACTACCGCGAGGAGTTCGACGCCCCCACCGAGCTCATCAGCTATGGCTCGCCGGTGCTGTGCGACGTCGGGAGCGAGCGCCTCGCCGAGGTCGGGGTGCGGCCACAGGACTACCACCTGGTCGTCGCGCGGCTCGAACCCGAGAACCACGTGGACCTCATGGTGGACGGCTTCATGCGCAGCCGCTCGCCGCGGCAGCTCGTCGTGGTGGGTTCGGCGCCGTATGCCGACGAGTACAGCGCACGGGTCCACGCCCTCGCTGGGAGCGACCCTCGCGTGCGCTTCCTCGGAGGCGTCTGGGACCAGGTCCTGCTCGATCAGCTCTACGCCCACGCCTTCACGTATCTCCACGGGCACTCGGTGGGTGGCACGAACCCGTCGCTCTTGCGCGCCATCGGCGTCGGCACCCCCTGCGTGGCCTACGACGTGAGCTTCAACCGCGACGTCCTCGAGGACGAGGGCGTCTACGTCGGCGACCGCATCGCCGTCACCGCCGCCATCGAGGCGGCGGAGGCCGACCCCGTGGGCACCGCGGCCCGTGGTGCGCGGCTGCTGGAGCGGGCGAAGCACTACGACTGGGACGAGGTGGCGGACGCCTACGAGAACCTCGCCTGGGCGCTCGCCGAGCACCACACACCGGGACCGCATCGCGGCGGTCGACGGCACCACACGCGGCACTTACCCATGTCAGCGGACCCGTCCCCGGCACACGTGGGGAGGCGCGGGTGACCCCGACCTACCGGGAGACGCTCCTGCGGCTCCGTGGGGCCCAGAAGGGCGCGGCGCGCAGCGCGCCGGCGTACTCCCGCTTCGTCAACCGGCGTCTCGGCCGCTATCTGGCCGCCCTGGCCTTCAAGTGGGGGTGGACGGCCAACCAGGTCACGGCCGTGAGCGCCCTCTGGACCTACACCGGAGTCGCCCTGCTGGTGCTGGTGCCGGTGTCGTGGTGGCTCGGTGTGGCCGTCAGCGGCTGCCTGGTCCTCGGCTACGCCTTGGACTCGGCGGACGGTCAGGTGGCCAGGCTGACCGGGTCCGGTGGCCCGGCGGGGGAGTGGCTGGACCACATGGTCGACGCCGTCAAGGTCGTGGCCCTGCCACTGGCCCTGGCGGTGGGTGCGTACCGCTTCGACGCTCAGCCGCGCTGGTGGCTGGTGGTGCCGATGGTCAACGCGGTGGCCAGCTCGGTCCTCTTCTTCGGGATGATGCTGACCGAGCAGCTGCGCCGTCAGCACGGCGTGCGCTCGGTCGCCCGCACGGGTGGCCGGGCCCCGTGGCTGCGGTCGGTGCTCGTGCTCCCGGCCGACTACGGCGTGATGTGCCTGAGCTTCCTCCTCCTCGGAGCGACGACGGTGTTCGGCCTCGTCTACGTCGCCCTCACCGCGGCGCTCCTGGCCTTCTGTGCCGCCGCGGCCGGCGCCTGGTTCCGTCAGATGGGTAGCCTCTCACCGCCCCGCAGCCCGGAACGCACGAGGGTGCCCGCCGAGGGGGAGGCGGTCCGATGACGTTGCACGAGTACGTCGGCGCCGTGGCCCGCCATTGGGTGGTCATCCTCGTCGCGGCCCTGGTCGGCGGGCTGGGGGCGTTCCTTTACGCGCGCACCCTCACCCCCCAGTACCGGGCGTCGGCCTCGGTCATCGCGATCCCGGAGACGGGCGCCACCGCGAGCGACCTCGTGCAGGGCTCGGTCTACGTACAGAACCTCGTCCAGTCGTACGCCGTGCTCGCCTCGTCACCCTTCGTCCTCGACAAGGTGGCGGCCACGATGGGGCTCGCCCCAGGTGACCCCCTCCCCGGTCACGTCACGGTGGACACCCCGCTCAACACCGTCGTCATCGAGGTGTCGATCACCGACAGCACCCCCCAGCGCGCGCGTGACTTCGCCAACGGCGTCGTGGCCCAGCTGGCCACGTCCGTCGAGCAGCTCTCGCCGCAAGGCAGCCAGAAGACCGCGGCGGTGCGGCTGACGACGATCAGCCCGGCATCCCTGCCCGTCGCACCGTTCTCGCCCAACACCCGGCTCAACACCGCCCTCGGCGTGCTGGCCGGGCTCGCGCTCGGTGTCGCGTACGCCCTCGCGAGACGCCTGCGGGGACGGCGCCTCGTCGACGCCGACACCCTCCTCGACGACCTGGGCGCCCCGGTCATCGGCGAGATCTTCCAGGCCGCCCACGGCGTCGGCGTCTCCACGACCTTGGCGCTCATGCCGACCAGCCCGGTGTCGGAGTCGTTCCGCGTGCTCGCCGCCAACCTGGGCCTGGTGCACGTCGACGGTCCGCTCAAGGTGCTCCTCGTCACGTCCGGACGGGCGGGCGAGGGCAAGAGCTCGGTGACCCTCGGGTTGGCCATGACCCTGGCCGAGTCCGAGGAGCGCGTCCTGGTGGTCGACGCCGACCTCCGCCGGCCGAGCATGGCCGAGATGACGCAGCTCGAAGGGGCCGTCGGAGTCACCACCGTCCTGCGCGGCGGCATCTCGCTCGCCGACGCCGTCCAGCCGTGGGGGCCTCCGGGCCTCGACATCCTGGCGAGTGGCGTCCTCCCGCCCAAGCCCACGCACCTGCTCGCCTCGGCGCGCTTCCGCGGGCTGCTGGCCGAGGCGCGCGAGAGGTACGACGTCATCATCGTCGACACCCCTCCCGTGCTCAACCTCAGCGACTCGCTGTGGCTGGCTCCTCTCGTCGACGGCACGGTCGTCATCGCGCGCGCCGGGCGGACGAGGAGCAAGGACCTGGGCGCCACGCTCACCGCGCTGGAGAACACGCACACCCCCGTGCTCGGCGTCGTCGCCAACGGCCTCGAGGACGGTGAGCGCAACGACTACTACTCCTACTCGAAGCCGGTGCACGCGTCGGACCGGGGTTCCGTCATCGGCGGGCTCGGTCACCGGGTCCGCGCCGCGATCGGCGCGTGAACGGGCATGAGCATCCTGCGGGCGATGACGTCCAAGCTCGGCACGCTGGCCGTGGCCCTGGTCTGCGGCGTGCTGACGACCCGGCTCATCGTGGGGACGGCCGGCCCCGGAGCATTCGCCCTCTACACGTTGCTCACCGCCATCCCGGCGATGTTCATCTTCCTCGACCTCGGCAGCGGCGCCGCTGTCGTCAACGGCGTCGCGACCAGCACAGACACCCGCCACGACGAGGAGCTCGTCACCACGGTGACCACCGTGTGGCGCATCATCCTGGCGTTCGCGCTCGCGTTGGCGCTGGGCGACATCCTCGTCCTGGTCACCGGCACCTGGCCGCGCATCCTCGGTGAGGCCGGCCGGCAGCCGGGCGCCGCCCTGGCCGCGACGGCCTGCGTCCTGGTCTTCTGCGGAAGCGTCGCGCTGGCCATCTGGCAGCGGCTCCTCCTGGGGCTGGGCAAGAACCACCTCATCGTGCTTCTGCAGGGTCTGCAGGCGCCCCTCAACCTCCTGGTCGTCTGGCTACTCGTGAGCCGGCCGGCCGGGCCGCTCACCGCATACCTGGCCCTGGGGTCCTTCATCGCGGCCCTGGTGGTGGCGGGATGCGGGGTGTTCGTGGCGCACCGCCTGACCGCGCCGCTCCTCAGCACCGTGCGCCGTCGGCTGCCGGAGGTCCGGCGCCACCCCGGTACGCGGGTCATGGATGTCGGGTGGCCCATGCTCGCGCAGGTCCTGGCCAGCCCGCTGGCCATCGGTCTGCAGCGCTACCTGCTCGCCCAGGACGGGTCGGAGCACGACGTCGCCGAGTACGGAGTGCTGGGGCAGGTCTTCTTCGCTGTGCTGGGGGTCATCGCCGCGGCGGGCCTGGCCCTGTGGCCCGCGTTCGCCCAGGCCCGGGCGAGCGGGCGGCTGCGACGGGGGCCCTTCCTCCTCGCGGCCGGCTTCGCCGGGGGCACCGCGACCGCCACGATGCTCGTCTGGGCCGTCCGCGGCCCGCTCTTCGCCTTCATCACCCACGGGGCCATCGACGTCGCGGGGAGCCACGTCCTGCTGTTCGGGGCGATGGTGACGACGCAGGCGGCGCTCTACCCCCTCGGCATGTTCATCATGGACCGCGAGGGCCTGCGCTTCCAGGTCATGCCGGTCGTGCTCATGGTTGCTTCGACCATCGCGCTGACTCTGCTGCTGACTCCGTCCCTGGGCGTCTCCGGACCCCTCGTGGCGAGCACCGTCTCGACGGTCCTGTTCCAGATCATCCCCTTCTCGGCCTACATCCGCCGGCACCGCGACCGGCTGTGGGGCGGGGGCGGGGCGCTCTCGCGTCCGCCCGCGACGGCGGCGATCCGGTGAACGCCGTCTCCCACGCCCACCCGTCACCGCCTGCTCTCCGACACTGCCCATCGGACCACCCCGCCCACCCGGACCAGCCGACCACCCCGGTCCCGGCTGGACGTCACCGCATCCCCTATGAAGGAACCGACCATGTCTGACGGATCGCCCATGCCGGTGACACTGCTACACCGACCCACGCGACGGTGGCGGCGTTGGGTCGCGGCGGCCACGGGAGCCGTCGGTACCGTCGTCCTCTCGTCCGGGCTCGTCGCCCTGGCCCCGCCCGCGCTGGCCGACACGGCGCCGCCGGCCGGGCTGGCCGCGACGGTCTCGGCCGACCCTCTCCCCACCACGCAGATCGACGGAGTGGCCTGGACGCAGACCGTCATCGGGCCCACCGTCTACGTCGGGGGGAGCTTCACCAACGCCCGTCCCGCTGGAGCGGCGCCGGGGACGAACCAGACCCCGCGCACGAACCTGCTCGCCTACACCCTCTCCACGGGTGTCCTGGTCGGGTCCTGGGCCCCGTCGGCGAACGCCCCCGTCCTCAGCCTCGCGTCATCGCCGGACGGCAGCCGGCTCTACGTCGCCGGCCAGTTCACCCAGGTCGCTGGGCAGCCGCGCAACCGGGTCGCGGCCTTCAGCACGGCGACGGGCCAGCTCCTGTCCACCTGGGCGCCGGACGTCAACGGCAAGGTCAACAGCGTGGTCGCCACGAGCTCGACCGTCTACCTCGGCGGGGAGTTCACCAGCGTCAACGGCGCCGGGCGCACGAAGGTGGCGGCCGTCAGCGCGGCCAACGGCAGCACGCTGCCGTTCAACGCCGTGCTGGCCGGCGGCTACGGGGTGCGGTCCGTCGTGGTCTCGCCGGATGCGAGCAAGGTCGTCATCGGCGGGTCGTTCACCAGCACGAACGGGTCGACGAACCCCGGCCGCGGCATGGCCGCCCTCGACGCGAGCACCGGAGCCTCGCTGCCCTGGGCCGTGAACAGCCTGATCCGCGATGCCGGCACCAACGCCGCCATGTACTCCCTGGCCTCCGACGGTGACAGCGTCTACGGCACCGGGTACGACTACTACGGCACCGCCGAGGACGGCTTCGAGGGGTCCTTCCGCGCGCGGTGGAGTGACGGCGTGCTGGTCTGGATGGAGGACTGCCACGGCGACACCTACTCCGTCTTCCCCACCACGGACGCCGTCTACGTCACCGGGCACTCGCACTACTGCGGCAACGTCCAGGGCTTCCCACAGACCAGCCCCAACTGGCAGTTCCACCACTCCCTGGCCTTCTCGAAGGCCCCGAGCGGCAACGTCATCACGGCCGACCCCCTCGGCTACAAGAGCTATGCCGGGCAGCCGGACCCGACCCTGCTGGCGTGGTTCCCGGAGTGGGTGGAGGGCACGTACACCGGCCAGAGCCAGGCGGGCTGGGACGTCAAGGCGAGTGGTGACTACGTCCTGTACGGCGGCGAGTTCCCCGCGGTGGAGCATGTCGCGCAGCAGGGTCTCGTCCGGTTCGCCAAGTCCAACATCGCGCCCAACAAGGTGGGTCCGCAGACGCAGGGCGGCTCGTGGACGCTGTCGACCCGGTCGCTGCGCGCGGGTGAGGTGCGCCTGTCGTGGCAGGCGAACTACGACCCGGACAACACGCTGCTGCACTACCAGGTGTTCCGCCAGGACAAGGGCACGACCACCCCGCTATGGGAGGGCGACCTCCGGTCCACGTTCTGGAACCTCCCCCTCATGACCTACGCCGACACGAGCGTCACCGCAGGGAACAGCTACAGCTACCGCGTGAAGGCGACCGACCCCTTCGGGAACTGGACCTGGACTGACTGGACTCCGGTGACCGCCACGTCCGCCGTGGTCTCGCCGTACGTCAACGCGGTGTTCAACGACAACGCCCAGAGCTACTGGCGCCTCGGGGAG
>JBDSYO010000168.1:0-2526 GCA_039925625.1 Lapillicoccus sp.
GGCGGCCACGGGCTGACCGCGTGGGGGGCGACGAGCGACGAGGTCGAGTCCCGCAGCCTGCGGATCATCCGCGAGGCCGCGGCGTACCTCGAGGCGAACTCGGTGGCCGAGCCCTTCGGCGCCTACGACGTCAGCCGGAAACCGTTGCCCGAGAACGAGCGTCGAGCCCGCGCGGCCGCCCTGTTCCCGCACCTGCGGGCCGTCGCCTCGCGCGACTCCCGAGCAGTTGGCCACCTCACCGACACCGACGCCGTGCTCGACTTCCTGGCCCGGGAGAAGACCCACGCGCTGGTGCACCTCGGGACGAGCTGCCCCGACCACTTCCTGCGGACCAAGGTGCGGCCCCTGCTGCTCGACACCGCCCCCGATGCGCCCGTCGAGACCGTCGTCGCGCGACTGGAGGAGCTGGAGGTCGAGTACCGCGAGGAGTACCGCGGCTACTACGACCGCCACGCCACGCCCGACTCCCCCGCCATGCGCGGCGCCGCCCCGGCGATCATCCTCGTGCCCGGAGTGGGGATGTTCTCCTTCGGGGCCGACAAGCAGACCGCGCGGGTGGCCGGCGAGTTCTACGTCAACGCCATCAACGTCATGCGCGGCGCCGAGGGCGTCTCGACCTACGCCCCCGTCGACGAGGCCGAGAAGTTCGCGGTGGAGTACTGGATCCTCGAGGAGCAGAAGCTGCAGCGGAAGCCGAAGCCGAAGCCCCACGCCGGCCGGATCGCGTTCGTCACGGGTGGCGCCTCCGGCATCGGCCTGGCCACAGTGCAGGCCCTCGCCGCGGAGGGCGCCCACGTGGTCGTCGCCGACCTCGACCGGGCCAGGGTCGACGCGGTGGCACTGGACCTGGGCGGGCCGGACCGGGCTGCCGGCGTCGTCGTCGACGTGACCGATCCCGAGGCGGTCGACGCCGCGGTCACTGCTGCCGTGCTCGCCTTCGGCGGCGTCGACCTCATCGTCAACAACGCCGGCATCACCCGGGCCGGATCGCTGGCCGACACCAGCTTCGCCGACTGGGACCTGCAGTACCAGATCATGCCGCGCGGGTCGTTCGCCGTGGCCAAGGCCGTCGAACCGGTGCTGCGAGCGCAGGAGCTGGGCGGTGACATTGTCAACATCTGCAGCAAGAACGCGGTGTTCGCCGGCCCCAACAACATCGCGTACTCGTCGGCCAAGGCCGCGCAGGCCCACATGGTGCGGCTCCTGGCCGCCGAGCTGGGCGACATCGGGGTGCGCGTGAACGGCATCAACCCCGACGGCATCGTCCGCGGCTCCGGCATCTTCGCCGGAGGATGGGGCGCGTCCCGGGCCAAGACCTACGGCGTGGCCGAGGAGGACCTCGGTAAGTACTACGCGCAGCGCACCGTTCTCAAGGAGGAGGTACTCCCCGAGCACGTGGCCTCTGCGGTGGTCACGCTCACCAACGGCTCACTGCCGGTGACCACGGGGCTGGTGGTGCCGGTGGACTCCGGTGTGCCCCAAGCGTTCATGCGATGACTCGGCAGCGCGAGCAGCCCGGACAGCCCCCACGACAGGAGACGACATGACTGAGACCACCACCGAGCCGAGGACCGCTCCTCGCAACCTGATCGGCATCCATGCCCTGTGCTGGGTGGGCGGGTGGACCCCCGACGAGGCCCGCACGGCGATCTCGTCGTCCAAGGCGGCGGGTTACGACCTCATCCAGCTGGCCGCGCTCGACCCAGAGGGCTTCGACGCCGACATGACGGCGAAGCTGTTGCAGGAGCACGAGATCCAGGGTGACGTGTCGTTGGGGCTCGGCGACGACACCGACATCTCTAGCGACGACCCCGAGGTCGTCGCCCGCGGCCGACGGCTGCTCGAGACCGCCGTCTACCTCACCCGCGACATCGGCGGCGCGTACCTGGGTGGCGTGCTCTTCTCCAAGCTCGGCCGCTACACCCGTCCCGTCACGGAGCGCGGACGCGCCCATTCGGTCGAGTCCATCGCGTGGCTCGCCGACATCGCCGCCGACGCCGGCGTGACTCTGGGGCTGGAGTTCTGCAACCGCTACGAGACCAACGTGCTCAACACCACCGAGCAGACGCTCGCGTTCATCGACGACGTCGACCGGCCCAATGTCATGGCCCATCTCGACGTCTACCACATGAACATCGAGGAGGTCTCGTTCCGCGGTGCCGTGCACGCCGCCGCGGAGGCGGGACGGCTCGGCTACGTGCACCTCGGTGAGTCCCACCGTGGGGCGCTGGGGACGGGGTCCGTGCCGTTCGAGGAGTTCTTCACGGCCCTGCACGACGTGGGCTACGAGGGTGTGCTGACGTTCGAGTCGTTCTCGTCGGAGGTCGTACACCCCACGCTGTCGTCGAACCTCGCCATCTGGCGCAACACCTGGACCGACAGCATGGTGCTGGCCCAGGACGCCCGAGCGTTCATCCGCACGCACTACGGCTGCTGACGACGCAGGCCGGCCACCACGGCGGCGACGTTCCACTGGCTCGTCGTTCCCGGGGTGAGGTAGCTGCTGTGCCCGAGGGACCTCGTGCC
>JBDSYO010000169.1:0-4663 GCA_039925625.1 Lapillicoccus sp.
TCGTGGGGAAGGTGCTGATGACCGCGGCCCCGGGCCGGCGGCAGCTGACCCAGTCGCCGTCGTTGGAGAACAGGGCGACGGTGCCGTTGGGGTTCAGCGCTCCGACGCTGACGAGCGGAACGGCTCCGCGCCGGGCGCCATGGCCGCCGGCCGGGGCCAGGCCGGCCGGGAACATCGGGTTGGTCGTGGAGTCGTTGCCGGCCGAGGCGACCACGCAGACGCCCAGCCGGCCGAGCTGCTCGAGGGTGCGCGCGAGTGCGGACGTGTAGAGGACGTCCTCCGGGGACTCGTGGTAGTAGCCCAACGACAGGGACATGACGTCGACGATCTCGTCGGGGCGCCCCAGCAGCTGACCCTGGGCCTGGCGCACGAGCAGCTGGTTGAGGGCGATGGTCAGCTGGTGCTCGTCGACGACGCCGTCGCTGGGCATGACGCGGATGGCGAGGACCTTCGCGTCGGGGCAGACCTGCCGGACGATGCCGGCGATGAAGGTGCCGTGCCCGGAGTCCTTGTCGAGACCGCCGCCCAGGGGGTCGTTGACCACACCGGTGAGCTCGGGATCGGGGCCGTCCGGTCCGAGGCCGATGCGCTGGCCGTTGACGCTCGCACCGAGGGTGACCCACGGCTCGGTGAGCCAGGGGTGCTCGCCGAGACCGGTGTCGAGGACGGCGACGACCGGGCGGCGGGTCCGGGCCTCGCCCGGTGCGGGTGCCGGCGGGTGGCCGAGGAACGCCAGGGGCGCCCGGCCGCGCAGGGCCCCGCTGCTCTCGCTCGGGCCGTCGAACAGCGGGTTGCCCTCGAAGTACGCCGGTCCGTCGAAGAGCGGGCTGCCCTCGAGGGCGGGGCCGTCGAAGAGCGGGTTGCCGGTGATGCCGCCGCTCGGCGCGGTGAGGTGGACGAGGTGGTTGAGGCCCACCGTGTAGTCCTGCGCGGTGTTGCCCACGTTCTCGCGGTAGCGGCGCAGCACCTCCCAGGCGTCGGCGGGGGTGCCCTTGTCGCGGTCGGGGGCCAGGCGCATACGGCGTACCCACATCGATGACGCGAGGGCGCCGAGAGCGGCGTCGCCGAGCCGCTCGACGTAGGCGTCCGGCTCCTCCGACCGGGTGCCGATGGCGTGCTTCGTGGCACGGGCGGCGTCCACGAGCGCCTCCATCGCGCTGGTCGACCCGCCCTGCACCAGCAGCTGGTCGGCGACGTATGCGGTGGGCAGCAGCGGCCGGTCGCGGAAGGTCCCGGCCTTCGACGGGTCCAGCACGCGCCCGCCGCGACGCGCGAGCACCGCTGGAGGCAGCGGTATGCGCCCTCGCGCGCCCCGCCGCGACGCCAGGGCCGCCGGTGTCGGCGGTGTCGGAGTGTTGCTCTCGGTCATGTGGCTGGTCCTCGGTTGGTGCGGTGAGCGGGGGCAGGCCCGGTTGGCGGTTCGCTCGCATGGAGGCACGAGTGGTCGTGGTGATACCGCCCGTCCAGGATGGCGGGTCTACGCGGTCACCGGCCCGCGACGGGCTCGAAAAAGACCGCGCTGGGGATGTATCAGTCGCCCGCCACCGCACTCTGTACCGTTGTCAGCCCGGAGCGGGGGCTCCGGAGCGGACACCCTGCGTCGCAGGGGGCGACGCGTCAACAGGGGATAGGGGGCCGGCGGGCCGACAACCGACGCACCGAGAGGTGCGGGCCCGCCGGTCTCTCTCCGTCGTCCGGAGCGTGGGCGCCGCCATCGCTCGGTGGCCTGGCGGCTCGTCGGCTCGTCAGCTTGGCGGCTCGTCAGCTCGTCAGCTCGTCAGCTCAGTGCACGGCGACGCGCGCGGCCGCGTCGGTGAGCGGGGCGAACGTCACGGAGACGGTGCCTTCGAACGGGTTGTAGAGGGCCATAACCACGGTCAGGCCCATGGCGATGACGACCGCCCAGCCGACGATGAGGTAGGGCCTTCGGATATTCACGGCGAGCATGCCCACGGTGGCAGCGGACAGGCATCCGGTCAGGATGAGCAGCTGGAGCACCACTGGAGGCAGGCCGCGTCGCGCCACTGCGTTGAGCTCGGCCTGGTACTGCGCGAGCTGCAGCACCTGACTCTGCAGCGTTCGTAGCGAAGCGGCGTCGGTGCCCGCCGGTGGGCTCGCGACGAGGTCGTGCACGTCGTTCTGGAGCTTCTCGAGGGCCCCGAAGGACGGCATCTCGGATACCTCCTCCTGCGAGAGGACGACACTGTCCTTCTGGGCGATGGCGTTGAGGTAGGCGACGAGGTCGTCGCTGATCCGCTGGTCGTCCGGGCGGTCCAGCGTGCTGCCGATCAGCAGCGCCGTCTGCTGCGCCTGGGCGCCCAGCTTCTCGACCGACGACTGCGCGGAGGACATCGTCGTCCACGTGATCGACACCGCGAAGCCCACGAGGAAGGCCAGGGTGGCCCCGACCGGGCCGTTGAGGGAGCCGGCCAGCTCGGACACCTCTTCCCGGCGCTCCACATCGGAGAACCGCGCGAGCAGCTTTCGGGAACCGAACATCACCAGGAGGAAAAGGGCGCCGAACGTCGCCAGTACCGACCAGGTGGGCCAGGAGGCGATGTCTGCGAGCACTCTCGAACGCTAGCCGCCTTTACCGGCCGTAGACGGCTCATCTCGCGGTCCTCGTGGAGTCGACGCCCTGACCGTCAAGCGGCAGACTGGCCTCAACCATCCCTGAGAAGAGCCGAGGAGCTGTGCCATGACCGGACTCGTCGCCACCGCGACCACGACCATCGAGGCCACCAAGGACAAGGTGTGGAAGGCCCTCACCGACCCGGACGAGGTCAAGGCGTGGTTCTTCGGCACGGACCAGCGCACCGACTGGACACCGGGGAGCCCGATCACCTGGAGCGGGGAGTGGGAGGGCAAGCCTTACGAGGACAAGGGCGAGGTCGTCGCCGTCGACGAGCCGCACCGGTTCGAGGTCACCCACTGGAGCCCACTGACCGGCACCGACGACGCGCCCGAGAACTACCACACGCTCGTCTACACGCTGGACGACGCAGCCGGCCACACCGAGGTCACCATCACCCAGGACAACAACGGCGACGACAAAGAGGTCCAGCAGAACGCCGACAGCTGGTCCCAGATGCTGGGGCAGCTCAAGAAGCACGTCGAGGCCGGCTGAGCGCCCCTCGTGCGAGACTTCTCCCGGCGTCCGTGCTTCGCGAGGTGGGCCGGCTGCCGGGAGGGCTCGCATAGTGGCCTAGTGCGGCGGTCTTGAAAACCGCTATGGGTAACTCCCATCGTGGGTTCGAATCCCACGCCCTCCGCCGATGCGAGCGACTCCATGGCCCGACTGCTCTACACCGCTATCGCCTCGCTCGACGGCTACACCGTCGACGCTGACGGTGACTTCTCCTGGGCCGCGCCGGACCACGAGGTCCATCTCGCCGTCAACGACCTGCTGCGCGGCGTCGGCATCTACCTCTACGGCCGGCGCATCTACGAGGTCATGACGGCGTGGGAGACCATGGGCGATGACGAGGACGACCAGCCGGCGATCCGCGACTTTGCCCGGGTCTGGCGCGGCGCCGACAAGGTCGTCTACTCCTCGACCCTCGACCCCGCGACGTTCGCCGGGACCGCCGGCCCCCGCACCCGCCTCGAGCAGGCCTTCGACCCCCAGACGGTGCGCGCGCTGGTGCGTGACGCGGAGGCGGATGTGGCGATCGGGGGGCCGACGCTGGCCGCTCACGCCCTGCGGGCCGAACTGGTCGACGACCTGCAGCTCTTCCTGGTGCCCGTCGTGGTCGGCGGCGGCACGGCCTTCCTGCCCGACGGGGTACGCCTGGGGTTGCGTCTGCTGGAGGAGCGCCGGTTCGCGAGCGGGGTGGTGTTCCTGCGCTATGCCGTGGGGTCCTGACCCGCCTGGCGCGCGAGCAGGCTAGGTCCGAAGCGGACCCCGTCGTCGCTGACCCCGGTCACCTCGGCCGCCGACGCCTCGATGGTCCCCCACGGTGTCGTCAGGCCCCAGGGGAGGAAGTGCCCCGAGTGGGCCGGGACCCGGAGGGGGCCTCCGCCGAAGGGCTCTCCATGCTCCCGCACGGTGACCGTCGCGCTGTAGCCCGTGGGGTTGATGACGTGCAGCATCCGGTCGCCCGATGGTGACGCCGTCGTGGTCACGACCACCCCCGGCACGTCACTGTCGACCCGCAGCCCGGGGTCCACACCGAGCCGGGACGCGGCAGCCGCGAAGAACCGCGGCATCGACGGCAGCTCGGCTGAGAGCAGGACGACCCGACCGGCACCGACCCGAGCCTCCACCCCGCATACCCGGCCGTGCACATCCTCGAGCACCGGTGTGGCGCCGCCGGGTTCGAGCTCCTGGAGCCATCCCACCCGCGTCTCGGGGATGAGGTCCGCCCAGTCGCGGCCGCGCACGGAGGGGAACGAGCGGCTCCCGTCGCGCACGGTTCGACCGACCCCCACGCCCATGGCCTCGAGCAGCACGGAGCAGGCTCGCCCCTCGAGGTCTCGCTGCGGAGCGGGGCCGAGCAGCAGCAGCCCTCCACCGCCGGCCACGTGCGTGGCGAGGCGCTCCTGCACCGGTCGGTCGAGGTGCAGCCCAGCGGCCAGCGCGACGACCGACGGCAGCCGGGTAGCCGGGTTCTGAAGGTCGACGGCACCGAACCGGTAGTGCGCGAAGAGCAACGACCGCCAC
>JBDSYO010000170.1:0-3232 GCA_039925625.1 Lapillicoccus sp.
GGCGGCACGAGGCTGAGCGCGGGAGTCGGAGCGGTGGGGCGCAAGACCAGGGCGACGACCCCGCCGGCCACGGAGACCAGAGCGGTAACGAGGGCGGCGACGTTCCAGCCGTGGACGAGGCCGCTCACCCCGGCCCCGGGTAGGCTCGTCGAGGACGCCACGACGGCCACGACGGTGACGCCGACGGCCGACCCGACGTAGCGCGCGGTGTTGTTGGCCCCGCTCCCGAGCGCGGCCCGCCCCTCGGGCACGCTCGCGACGGCCCCGCGCCCAAGCGCGGCGTTGACCATCCCGCTGAACACCCCTGCGAGGAGCAGCCCGGGCAGGAAGGCCGACCACCCGGAGCTCTCGGTCACCCGGGTCATCGTCAGCTGCCCGGCCGCTACCCCGAGCAGCCCGATGCCGAGCTGGGTGCGGCCGGAGAGCCGGGCCGGGAGCCGCCGGGCCAGCAGGGCCGTCACCACACTGGTCGCTGACCAGGCCGTCATCAGCACTGCCGCACCGAGGGCCGGCACGCCGAGGGCCTGCCCGAGGAAGCCGGACAGGTAGGAGAACAGGGCGATGGCGCCGGCCCCGGTCGTGAACGCGGCGACCGTCGCCACGACGAAGTCGGCCCGGCCGAACAGGCGCAGGTCGAGCATCGCGTGCGTCGACCTCAGCTCCGCCCGCACGAACCCGGCCAGCAGCACGGCGGCGGCGGCGAACAGCAACACCACGACGGGCCGGGCCCAGCCCTGGCGGCCCTCGACGAGCGCTGCGAGGAAGGCGCTGAGACCCGTGGCGAGCAGGCCGGCCCCGACGAGGTCGAGCGGTCGCGATTCGTGGGCCCGGGACTCCTCGATGCCGCGGCGGGCGAACGTGGCCAGGGCGGCCGCGACGACGGCGACGACGACGTAGACGTCGCGCCACGACGCCCATGCCGTCTGGTGGTCGAGACCCGCTGCGAGCAGCGGGCCGACGGTGATCCCCGCCCCTACGCTGGCCCCCCAGACGCCGCTGGCGGCCGCGCGGGCCGGACCCGCCGGGAACTGGTGGGCGATGAGCCCCAGGCTCGAGGCGATCACCGCGGCGGCGCCCACCCCCTGCACGATGCGGGCGGCCACGAAGCCCGGCGCGGACGGCGCCACCGCCCCGGCCACCGAGGCCACCGCGAGCACGAGCAGACCCACCACGAAGGTGCGACGGCGCCCTCGGTCGTCGGCGATGGTTCCCGCGGTCAGAAGGGCCGCTCCCAGCCCGATGCTCATCGAGCTGAGGATCCAGGTGCGCCCGGCCACGTCGGCCGACAGCCTCTGGCTGATGGCGTTGATGGTGGCCAGCGGCGCCGTGAACGAGACCAGCGAGAGCATCGTGCCCACCGCAGCGACGCCGAGCACGCGGCGGTCGGCCGAAGGCCGGTGACGGGGGAACATGACCGCGCACTCTACACCGATGGTCTGATGGACAGACCACGGCGCTACGATCGCGGTATGCCCCTCGGTGTCGACTATGCAGACCAGGACTGCTCCCTGGCCCGGACCATCGAGGTCGTCGGAGAGCGCTGGACGCTGCTCATCCTGCGGGACTGTTTCCTCGGGGTGAGCCGGTTTCGCGACTTCGAGGCGCGCCTCGACATCTCCAAGGCGGTGCTCACCCGGCGGCTGACCGACCTCTGCGACGCCGGACTCCTCGAGCGGCACTCTGGCCCGGAGCGCGCCGGCTACGGCCTCACCCCCCTCGGTCGCAGCCTCTGGCCGGTCCTCTTCACCCTGCTCGAGTGGGGCGAGGCGCATCTCGCCCCGGACGGCCCGCGGCGCCGGTTCGAGCACCGGGAGTGTGGTCGGGTCCTCGAGGCGGGCGCGCGCTGCCCAGCCTGCGGGCGGGCCCCTGACCTCGAGGAGATCGACACGTATGCCGGCCCGGGGGCGGTGCACCCTCGGCCTGACGCCGTGTCGGCCCGGCTGCGCGCGCGTCGGGCCTTGCTCACGCCGCTGTAGCGGCGCCTCCGGCCCCGACGGGAAGGGCTCCCCCACTTGGACTCGAACCAAGAACCTGCCGATTAACAGTCGGCTGCTCTGCCAATTGAGCTACAGGGGACTGCGTGCTCGCGCCGGGAAACAGTAGCAAAGGCGGGGGCCACCCACGGAATCGCCTCCGCGGGCGAGCTCGCCGACGACGGATCAGCGGCCTGACGATGGATCGGTGTGACGCGCCTGGATATCCGTACGCGTGACGCCGATCCGTGCGCGCTCACGGCCAATGATGTCGGTGGGGCCGCCTCAGGCGCGCGGCATACCGACCTGCTCCCGGAGCCAGTCGAGCGCCCGCGCCGACGCGGCCGAGACCTCCTCGTCGGCCTGCACGCCGCGGGCGAGGACGACCTGCTCGACGAGCCCGCCGGTGCGCAGGTCCTGCCGGATCACCGCTCGCCCCGTGCGTCGGCCGGACAGGGCGAGCTCCTCGGCGAGCACCACGCTGGCCGTGACCCGTTCGCGCAGGGTCTGCAGGAAGGTGCGCTCCCGCTGACCGTCGCCCAAGCGCCACTGGCCGGGCCGGGACCGGTCCACCCAGGTGACGGTGAGCTGGGAGGTCTCCCGGCTCCAGGACCCCGCGTCGACCTCGTGCCACGGCCGGGACCAGACCACGGGTTCGGGGCGCCCGGGATCGACCAGGGTCAGGGCGAACCGGCCGGCCACGAGCCAGGCGCCCGAGTCGGCGTCCGGGGCGGCGGACAGGACGCGACCGCCATCGACCTCGGACTGGGCGGACTGGGCGGACAGGGCAGCGGCGATGTCGGGGGGGACGTCGTCGGTGCGTCGGTCTCGGAACGGGATGGGCATCAGGCCTCCTGGGTGTCGCGGATGGCCGCCAGCTCGCGCTGCAGGGCCTGGAGGCGGGTGCCGAGCTCGTGCCGCGAGGCGGGGTCGGGGTCGGGGGCGCTGTCGAGACGCCGGAGCTGGCCGAGCGCGTCGGCGACCCGGCGGGTCAGCCCGACCTCGCGCAGCCGGGTGACGAGCTCGGCGGCGAAGCGGCGGCTCGGCAGCCCGGTGGTCCGGTCGACCGTGACCGGGAGCGGGGCGACAGCGAGCTCGGCGACCAGCGGGTGGACGGCCGCGGGGGCCGCCGCGACGACGGCGTCGGTCCAGGCCGCCGCCGACCCTGACGGGATGCCGCCCGCGCCGACGACCCCGTCCCAGACGGCGCGGTGCGCCGGGGCGCCGAAGGCCTCGGCCCCCAGCGCGTCGACCGAGGC
>JBDSYO010000171.1:0-3839 GCA_039925625.1 Lapillicoccus sp.
CCTTGAAGCCGGCCCGCGCGCGCTGCAAGACCGCCTTGAGCGAGGGCTTGGAGAGGTCGGCCGGGCTGTCGGGCGTCTCGTCCGACCCGGTGTCACCGTCGTGCGACGGCTCGGCGCGGTCACCATCGTGAGCGCGGTGGTCGCGGTCGGGGCGGTCATCGGTCAGGTCACCGGGGGCCGGCTCGCTGCCGCGTGGTCGGAAGCGCAGGGCCATGGCTGTCTCGATCCGTCGTCGGGGGCCCGCTGCGCGGCGGGGCCGGCGCACCGGGCACGCTTACCGGTATGACCTACCCCCTGCCGGCCCGTCTCACTCCCTCGCCGACGGAGGAACCGCAGGACGCCTGGTTCACCGTGGACACCCTGCGCGTGCACGGCTGGGTGGCGGAGCCGACCGGCACCGAGCAGGACGGGGAGGTGGTCGTGCTCCCCGGGCTCGGGCTGCCGGCCTACACGTTCCCCACCGCCCTCGCCGTCGCGGCGCTGGGGTGGCGGTGCACCGTGCTCGACCTACCGGGGTTCGGGGTACCCGGCGCGGACGCCACCCGGCCCGACGTGCACGCGATCGGCCGCGCCGCGGCCCGCTGGGTGCGGTCCCGGCCCGAGGGTCGCCTCACCCTCGTCGGCCACTCCACTGCCGCCCAGGCGGCGCTCAGCGCCGCGCTCGACCTGCAGGGCGACCGGGCCGACGTCTCACTCGTCATGGCCGGCCCGACGTTCACCCCGCGCCAGCGGCGGTTCCTGCCCCTCGCGGGGGCGACGTTGACGGCATACCGGCGCGACTCCCTGCGCGAGACGGTCATCCTGCCCGCCCTGGCCCGCGGACGGGTGGACGTCGCCCGGGTGCTGCGGTCGGGGATGCGCGACCGACCCGACGAGCGGGTGCGCGGCCTGGCCATGCCGCTCACCCTTACCGCCGGCGAGGCCGACAGCTATGCGCCGCGGTGGTGGCTGGAGCAGCTCGCGACCGCCGCCCTCGCCGCCCCCCGGGTCGAGGTGGAGGTCCTGCCGGGGTCGCACAACAACCTCTTCACCCACCCCGAGCGCGTGGCCGACACGATCGGCCGCGCGGCAGCCCGACGCGGTTTGCCCGTCCTCGGCCACGGGTAGGTCACTCGGGGGACCGGCTCGGTCGGCTCCCGACGACGCCACCGACGGACTGAGGCACCACATGAAGGCACTGACCTGGCAGGGCAAGCGGGACGTCCGCGTCGAGGAGGTCCCGGACCCGGTCATCCAGGAGCCCACGGACGCGATCGTGCGCATCACCTCGACGGCGATCTGCGGCTCCGACCTGCATCTCTACGAGGTGCTGGGGGCCTACCTGACCCCGGGCGACATCCTCGGCCACGAGCCCATGGGCATCGTCGAGGAGGTCGGTCCCGAGGTCACGCACATCAAGGCGGGCGACCGGGTCGTCGTCCCCTTCAACATCTCGTGTGGGTCGTGCTGGATGTGCAGCCGCGGGCTCTTCGCACAATGCGAGACCACCCAGGTCAAGGCGCAGGGCAAGGGGGCGTCCCTCTTCGGGTACACCTCCCTCTACGGCGCGGTCCCCGGCGGCCAGGCCGAGTACCTCCGGGTGCCGCAGGCGCACTTCGGGCCGATCAAGGTGCCGCACGACGGACCCGACAGCCAGTACCTCTACCTGTCCGACATCCTGCCGACGGCCTGGCAGGCCGTGGCGTATGCCGACGTGCCGGCGGGCGGGACGCTGGCGGTCATCGGGCTGGGACCGGTGGGGCAGTTCGCCGCCCGGATCGCCCTGCAGCTGGGCGTCGAGCGGGTCATCGGGGTGGACCTCGTCGACGAGCGGCTCGAGCTGGCCCGGCGCCGAGGGGTCGACGTCGTCGACGTGAGGCAGGTCGACGACGTCGCCGAGGCACTCATCGAGCTGACCTCCGGCCGCGGACCGGACGCCACCATCGACGCCGTCGGCATGGAGGCCCACGGCTCCCCGGTCGCGAAGGCCGCCCAGGCCGCGGTGGGGCTGCTGCCGGGCGCCATCGCCCGGCCCATGATCGACCGGATCGCCATCGACCGGCTCGACGCACTCCACACCGCCATGAAGGCCGTGCGCCGCGGCGGCACGGTCTCGATCTCGGGCGTCTACGGCGGCGAGGTCGACCCGATGCCGATGATGGAGCTGTTCGACCGGGGCGTGCAGATCCGGATGGGCCAGTGCAACGTCAAACGGTGGATCGACGACATCATGCCGCTCGTGCTCGACGGGAGTGACCCGCTCGGCACCCAGGACCTCGCGACGCACGTCCTGCCGCTGGCCGATGCCGCTCACGGGTACGAGATCTTCCAGAAGAAGCAGGACGGCTGCGTGAAGGTGCTGCTGACCCCGTGAGCGCCGCCTCCACCGGTATGCCGCGCGACGGGGTCGTCGTCGTCACCGGCGCGTCGAGCGGCATCGGGCGCGCCACGTCGGCGCTCCTCAGTCGCGACGGCCGCCGTGTCGTCCTTGCCTCCCGCTCCCGGGCGGCGCTCGACGCGGCCGCCTCCGAGTGCGTGGGGGAGACCCTCGTGGTGCCCACCGACGTGTCGAAGCCCGACGAGGTCGAAGCACTCCTGGACGCCGCCGAAGCCCGCTTCGGCCGCGTCGACGCCGTCGTGCACAGCGCGGCGGTGCTGGCCTACGGCCGGTTCACCGACGTGCCGGCCGAGGTCTTCGACCGCACGCTGGAGGTCACCCTGGGCGGGACGGCCACCGTGGCCCGGGCCGCCCTGCGCCGGTTCGAGGCGCACGGCAGCGGCCGGCTCGTCGTGGTCGGCTCCCTGCTGGGCAAGATCGCCACGCCCTACATGAGCTCCTACGTCACGGCGAAGTGGGCCGTGCACGGGCTGGTGCGCTGTCTGCAGATCGAGGCCCGCGGCACCCCGGGCATCCAGGTCAGCCTGGTCTCACCGGGGGGCGTCAACACGCCCGTCTACGTCCAGGCCGGCACGTACGCCGGTCGGCACGGGATGCCGCCCCCGCCGGTGGTGTCTCCGGAGCGGGTGGCTCGCGCCATCGCGCGGCGGCTGGACCGGCCCGCCCGCGACACCGACGTCGGACCGGCCAACCTCGTCACTGTGCTCGGGTTCCGCCTGCTGCCAGGCGTGTTCGACCTCATCGTCACCCCGCTCATGAAGGTGGGTGGGCTCCAGCGCACCTCCGCCGGCCCGACGTCGGGCAACGTGCTCGAGCCGGCCGCCGCGGGCGAGGCCACCCGCGGCCCGTGGGACACGGTGTTCGGTGGAGTGCTCGACGGTGTCCTCGACGGCGTGCGGACGGGTCCGGTCGGACGGAGGCTGTCGTGGCTGCGGGGCTGACACCGCCGGGCGCGGCCGAGGTCGTCCGCAACGTCGACGCCCCCGCCGACGCGGTCTGGGCGGTCCTGGCCGACGGCTGGCTCTACGCCAACTGGGTCGTCGGCGCGTCCCGGGTGCGGGCGGTCGACCTGACCTGGCCCGCCGCCGGCAGCGCGCTCGCCCACTCGTTCGGCGTGTGGCCGGCCGTCGTCAGCGACGAGAGCCGCGTCCTGGAGGCCGAGCCGGCGAGCCGCCTCGTCATCCAGGCGAAGGGCTGGCCGCTGGGCGAGGCGCGGGTGGAGCTGACCATCGAGGCGTGGGGTGACGAGACCTGTGACGTGACGATGGTGGAGGACGCGGTGGCCGGCCCCGGCACCCTCGTCCCCCGGCCGGTGCGACAGGCGCTCGTCGGCGCACGCAACAAGGAGGCGCTGAGGCGGCTGGCCCTCGTCGCCGAGGGGCGCCATCGGGAGTGGCGCCACGGCGTCGAGTCCGCCTGACGGGGAACGTCGAGTCCGCCTGACGGAGGAACAGGTCGGGGG
>JBDSYO010000172.1:0-3838 GCA_039925625.1 Lapillicoccus sp.
GCGCGAAGCCTAGCCGCGCGGGTCGGGGCCCGACTGCCGCCCGGGTCGCCCACGCATACAGCACAATGTGCCGGGTGTCGCTGGAGCCGCTCGCCGAGACGTCCGACGAACCTGCCGGCGTGCCGTCGCCCTACGTCGACCTCGACCGCGCGGCGTGGTCCCGGTTGCGGGAGAACCACCCCCTCAGCCTGTCGGGCGACGACGTGGCGCGGATCCGGGGCCTCGGCGAGCGCCTGGACCTCAAGGAGGTCGAGGAGGTCTACCTGCCCCTCTCGCGCCTGCTCAACTACTACGTGGGCGCGGTGGGGAACCTCCACGACGTGACCGGCGAGTTCCTCGGCGAGAACCCACCCCGCACCCCGTTCGTCATCGGGGTCGCCGGGTCGGTCGCGGTCGGCAAGTCGACGACGTCGCGCATCCTGCGCGAGCTGCTGTCGCGCTGGCCCGACACGCCCCGGGTGGAGCTGGTCACGACCGACGGGTTCCTCTACCCCAACGCCGAGCTCGAGCGCCGGGGCCTGCTGACCCGCAAGGGCTTCCCCGAGTCCTACGACCGCCGAGCCCTCATGCGCTTCGTCGCGGCGGTGAAGTCCGGGGTGCCGACGGTCACGGCGCCGGTCTACTCGCACCTGACCTACGACATCCTCCCCGACGAGCAGGTGGTCGTCGACCGGCCCGACGTGCTCATCGTCGAGGGCCTCAACGTGCTGCAGCCGCCCGGACCCCGCTGGGACGGCACCATGGGCGTCGCCGTCAACGACTACTTCGACTTCTCGGTCTACGTCGACGCCCACGCCGACGACGTCGAGCGGTGGTACGTCGAGCGCTTCCTGCGGCTGCGGGAGACGGCGTTCGCCGACCCCGACTCGTTCTTCCACCGGTATGCCGCGCTCACCGACGACCAGGCGCGCACCACCGCCTCCCGCATCTGGCGCGAGATCAACGGCCCCAACCTCACCGAGAACATCCTGCCCACCCGGTCACGGGCCACGCTCGTGCTCGTCAAGGGCGCGCACCACGGTGTGGAGCGGGTGCGGCTCCGCAAGCTGTAGGCGGGACCCTCAGTACCAGTTGACGGCCTGCGAGTGCGCCCACGCGCTGCACGGGCTGCCGTAGGACCCCTTGATGTAGGTCAGGCCCCACGTGATCTGCGTGACCGGGTTGGTGCGGTAGTCGGCACCGGCGGTGGCCATCTTCGAGGCCGGGAGCGACTGCGGGATGCCGTATGCGCCCGAGGAGCGGTTGGTCGCGAGGGGGTTCCAGCCGCTCTCCTTGGTCCAGAGCGAGTCGAGACAGCTGAACTGCGATGCCGACCAGCCGAAGCCGGCGAGCATCGCCTTGGCGGCCGAGCGGGGGTCGGCCGTGCGCTGCGCGTCGCGGGCGGCCTGCTCGGTGGCGGCCTGACGGGCGGCCTCGGCGGCCGCGGCATCGGCGGCCGCCTGCGCGGCTTGTGCGGCCTGCGCTGCCTGGGCGGCCTGCGCGGCCTGTGCCGCCTGTGCCGCGGCCTGAGCTGCAGCGGCCTGGGCGGCGGCGGCCTGGGCGGCGGCGGCGTCCGCCGCGGCCTTCTCAGCGGCCTGACGCTGGGCCTGCTTGGCCGCGTCCACCGAGGCGGAGGCCATGAGGTTGGAGGCCCGGCCGGCGTCGACCCGCTGGTCCGAGAGGTCGGCCAGGTCGCCCTGGTAGCCGAAGAACGCCATCGTCACCTGCGGGGCGTCGACCGGCAGCGTCACGGGCGCCGAGGTACTGCCCAGGCTCGCGGAACCCACCCGGGCGAGCGACGTCGACGAGACGGCCCCCACCCCGAGCAGGGCGACCGCGGTCGCACCGCCGACGACGCGCACCACCCGGCGGGCCGTCGAGGGCGTACGGATCTCTGCCGCCGCAACGGGCATGAAGACGGGCGGAGAAACGGGCGCAGGATCGACCCCCGCGGGGACGTCGCGATGGCGACCCGCATACCGAGACATGACCAAACCCTCACCGTGACCGAATCGAGACCTTTTCGCGGGCCACGGTGCCAGACGCCGTCCATCCGACCAAATCGGTCTCGCGCCGGGTCAGGGCCGGGTCAGGGTTCGAGGCCCTCCAGCAGGTCGGTGACCAGCGCCGCGATGGGGCTGCGCTCGCTGCGGGTGAGGGTGACGTGGGCGAAGAGGGGGTGACCCTTCATCGCCTCGATGACCGCTGCCACGCCGTCGTGTCGGCCGACCCGCAGGTTGTCGCGCTGGGCGACGTCGTGGGTCATGACGACCTTGGAGTTCTGGCCGATCCGCGACAGCACGGTGAGCAGCACGTTGCGCTCGAGCGACTGGGCCTCGTCGACGATGACGAAGGCGTCGTGCAGGGACCGGCCGCGGATGTGGGTCAGCGGGAGCACCTCGAGCATCCCCCGGTCGAGGATCTCCTCGACGACCTCGGTCGAGACCAGGGCCCCGAGGGTGTCGAAGACCGCCTGACCCCAGGGGCCCATCTTCTCCTGCTCGCTGCCGGGGAGGTACCCCAGCTCCTGGCCACCGACGGCGTACAGGGGCCGGAAGACGACGACCTTGCGGTGCTGCCGGCGTTCCATGACCGCCTCGAGCCCGGCGCACAGAGCGAGGGCGGACTTGCCGGTGCCCGCGCGGCCGCCGAGGCTGACGATGCCCACGTCGGGGTCGAGCAGGAGGTCGAGGGCGATGCGCTGCTCGGCCGAGCGGCCGTGCAGACCGAACGCGTCGCGGTCGCCGCGCACCAGCCGGATCTGCTTGTCGGCGCCGACCCGCCCCAGGCCGCTTCCCCGCGGCGAGAGCAGGACGAGACCGGTGTGACAGGGCAGCTCAGCCGCGGCGCGGTGCTCGACCCGGCCGTGCTCGTAGAGCGCGTCGAGCTCCTGGACCGTGACCTCGAGCTCGGTCATGCCGGTCCAGCCGGAGTCCACCGCGAGCTCGGCGCGGTACTCCTGGGCGTCGAGGCCCACGGCGGACGCCTTGACCCGCATGGGCAGGTCCTTGCTGACCACGGTCACGTCGAACCCCTCGTTGGCCAGGTTCTTGGCCACGGCGAGGATGCGGGTGTCGTTGTCGCCCAGCCGGAACCCCGCGGGTAGGCCCATCGGGTCGGTGTGGTTGAGCTCGACCCGCAGCGTGCCGCCGTCGTCGCCCACCGGCACCGGCTTGTCGAGCCGTCCCTGGCTGATCCGCAGGTCGTCGAGCAGGCGCAGCGCCTGGCGGGCGAAGTACCCCAGCTCCGGGTGGTGGCGCTTGGCCTCCAGCTCGGTCACCACGACGACGGGCAGGACGACCTCGTGCTCCTTGAAGCGCAGCATCGCCTTCGGGTCGGAGAGGAGCACCGACGTGTCGAGGACGTACGTCGTGTGCGGGGCACGGCGGGCAGAGGTGCTGGTGGTGGCCAAGACCGACTCCTTGGTGCACGCGCGGGTGCGCGGGCTACTCGCGAACGGGGTTCCGGAACCAGGCCCTCCTCGAGCGGAGGAACCGGGACCGGCCCTCCGGTCGGAGCTTGAGTCGCTCCATGAATCGGGCCTCCCGGACGCCGAGCAGGATGCCCGCCGTCAGAGTCGACGGTACGACCGCACCACGCCGACCGCACGCAGACGGGCCCGTGTGTCGCCAGAGTTCACGCGCGTTCACCCGCCGGAAACATCGGGCGAGCCGACCGGCCGGTCAGCGGCCGAAGCGACGCTCGCGGTCGGCGTACGAGCGCAGGGCGCGCAGGAAGTCGACGTGCCGGAAGTCGGGCCAGTACGCCTCGCAGAAGTAGAACTCCGACTTCGCGCTCTGCCACAGCAGGAACCCGCCGAGCCGCTGCTCCCCCGAGGTGCGGATCACCAGGTCGGGGT
>JBDSYO010000173.1:0-6052 GCA_039925625.1 Lapillicoccus sp.
GTCGAGCCCTGCAGCCAGGAGCGCCGCCGAGACGGTCGCCGCGCCCACGAGGACGAGGACCGCACCGGCGGTGGCGGAGCGTCCCCGGCTCTGTCGGCTGGTCGCCCGCGCAACCTCGGCCTGAGCCGCGTCGAGGGCGGCTATGACGGCGCCACCGGCCTGGGCGGCGCGGACTTCCGTGCCCTGGGCGGCCACGAGCTGGCTGACGTGGACGACCTCCTCCCGCGCACCGAGCAGGGCCTGCTGCGAGACCGTCTCCTGGCGCAGGGCGCCGGCGCCCACCAGCGCGGTGGCGAGGACGAGTACCGCGACCACTCCCCCGACGGGCGGGGCCAGCACCGCCGTGACGACCGTGACCGCCAGGCCGGCCAGGGCGGCCGCCGCGACCGGGACCACCACCCGGACCTGGCCCTCGACCACGTCCGTGAGGTCGTCGACGACCGCCGTGAGCAGCTCGGACCGGCGGCGGCGGCCGAGCCGGGCGGGCGTGAGCGGCACCAGTCGCGCGTAGGTCTCGGCCCGGCGGCGGGCCAAGTCGCGTAAGGAGGCGTCGTGGGAGCGCAACCGCTCTGCATACCGCAGGAGCGGCCGGGCGATGCCGAACGTGCGCACGGCGACGATGGCGGTGAGCAGCGTGAGGATGGCGGGTCTCTCGCTCGCCCGCACGACCAGCCAGCCCGAGGTCGAGGTCAGCGCGATCCCGGCCGTGGTGGCCGCGGCTCCGAGGGCGGCCGCGCCGGCGAGCCGGCGGCGCCCGGTTGCGGACGTCGCGGCGCTCACCGTCTGCTCCCGACGGGGGTGAGGTCGACCAGGGCGTCGGCGATCGAGACCAGCTCCGGGCGGTGGGTCGTGGCGACGACCGTCCGGGTGCGGGCGAGGTCGCTGATGACGGTATGCAGCGTCTCGACACCTGCCGCGTCGAGGTGGGCCGTGGGTTCGTCGAGCAGCACGAGCGACGCCTCCGACAGGAGGGCGCGGGCGACCGCCAGCCGGGCCCGCTGCCCCGCCGACAGACCGAACCCGTCGTCGCCGAGCCAGGTCTCGAGGCCGTCCGGGAGTCCGGCCACGACCCCGTCCAGCCCCACGGCGCGCAAGGCGTCCCACAGCGTCGCGCGCGAGGGCGGCTCCGGCGCGGCGAGCACGAGGTTGTCGCGCAGCGTCGCCGCGAGCAGGAAGGGCCGCTGGGTGACGAGGTGGGCCCGCTCCGCGGCGACGGCCCCCGAGGTGGGGCAGCGCACCCCCGCCACGAGCTCGAGCAGCGTCGTCTTGCCGCAGCCGGACGGACCGGTCACGACGACCAGACCGGTCTGGGCGGCGACGGTGACGCTCGTGAGGATGCTCTCGGCGCATCCCGGGTAGCAGTAGCCCACACGGTCGAGGGCGAACCCGCTGAGGCGGGGTGAGGGCCTGGTCGGCGGGCCGGTGGGCGAGGTGGCCGGAGCCGGGCCGTCCAGCTCGCCCAGGATCGCCTCGAGGGCCTGCGCGCCGTCGGCGGCGGCGTGGAACTCCACACCGACCCGGCGGATCGGCCAGAACGCCTCCGGGGCCAGCAGGATCGCCACGAGCCCGGTCTGCAGGTCGAGGGACCCGCCGGCCAGCCGAAGCCCGACACCCACGGCGACCAGCGCGACGGAGAGCGTCGCGAGCAGCTCGAGGGCGGTCGAGCTGAGGAAGGCGATCCGGAGCGTCGCCATCGTCTCGGCGCGGTGGCGCTCGCTGGTGGCCCGCACGGTCTCGACCTGACGCATCCCCCGCCCGTAGGTGACGAGGGTGGGCAGACCCCGCACCACGTCGAGGAAGTGCCCGGAGAGGGCCTCCAGGGCCGCCCAGCGCCGCTCCGTGGCCTCCTGGGTGGTGCGCCCGATCAGCGCGGCGAAGAGGGGCAGCAGGGGCAGCGTCAGCACCACCACGACCGCACTCGGCCAGTCGACGACGGCGAGCGCCACCACCGCCAGTGCCGGGACGACCCCGGCGTGCACCAAGGCGGGGAGGTAGCGGGTCACGTAGGTCTCGACGGAGGTGACGCCCTGGGCCGCGAGGGTCGTCCCCCGGGCCGGATCCACGGCCGCCTCCGAGGGCCGCGTGAGCCACGCCGCGAGGAGGAGCCGCCGCAGGCGAGCGGAGACGAGCGCGCCGGCCCGAGCGGCGCCTCGTTCGACCGCGGAGGCCACACCGGCGCGGACCCCGAAGACCACTGCGACCGCCAGCACGGGCGCGAGCAGGTCCCTTCCCAGCACGACGGCAGCCACCAGGCCCGCGACGGCGAACGCGCCGGCCACGGTGGCCGCCCCCTGCATCACACCGGCCACGCCGAGCTCGACGAGGGGGCGTCTCGCGTCCGGCAGGACGCGCAGGAGTCGAGGGTCGACCGGCCCCCTGGTCACGCGGGGATGTGGTGCACGGCGATGCGCTTGCGGAAGACCCAGTAGGTCCAGCCTTGGTAAGCCAGGACGAGCGGGGTGAAGACGACGGCGACGACGGTCATGATCCGCAGGGTGTAGTCGGTGCTCGAGGCGTTCGCGACGGTCAGTGACCAGGCGGGGTCGAGCGTCGACGGCATGACGTCGGGGAACAGCGACAGGAACAAGGTGGCCACGGCGAGCCCGATAGCCGCGAACGTGCCGCCGAACGCCCACCCCTCACGGTCGCGGAGGTTGGCGCCGAGCGCACCAACGAGGGCGAGGGCGGCGAGCATGCTCGTCACCCACGAGGCGACCGACCCTTGTTGGATGCCGATGACGAGAAGGTACGCCACGGCGAGGGCTGCCGCGGCCAGCCCGGTCCGGGTGGCCACCCGGCGCGCATCAGCCCGCACCGGCCCCTCGGTCTTGAGGGCGACGAACAGCGCACCGTGCGTGAGGAACAGCGTCAGGGTCACGAGCCCGCCGAGCAGGGCCATCGGGTTGAGCAGGGTGAACAGGTTGCCGGCGTACTCCCGGTTCTGGTCGATCGGCACCCCGCGCACGATGTTGGTGAAGGCCACCCCCCACAGCAGGGCTGGGACGGCGGACCCGACGGTGATGGCCAGGTCCCAGCGGGACTTCCATCGCGGGTCAGCCCGCTTGTGCCGGTACTCGAGCCCGAGGTTGCGAACGATGAGAGCGACGAGGATGAGCAGCAGGGGCAGGTAGAACCCACTGAACAGCGTGGCGTACCAATGGGGGAAGGCGGCGAAGGTGGCCCCGCCGGCCGTGAGCAACCACACCTCGTTGCCGTCCCAGACCGGGCCGATGGTGTTGAGCAGCACCCGTCGGCGGCGCTCGGTGTCGTCGGCACTGTCACCCCGACCGAGCACCGGTAGCAGCATGCCGACGCCGAAGTCGAATCCCTCCAGCACGAAGTAGCCCGTCCACAGGACGGCGATGACGATGAACCAGAAGGTCGCGAGGTCCATGAACCCATTCCCCTTGTCGGACGGCGGTGGTCAGTAGGCGAAGACGAGGGGAGCATCCTCGTCGGTACGGTCCGGCGGGGTGGGCTCGACGAACTCGGGTGCACCACGGCGGACGTAATGCAGGAACAGCTTGATCTCGACGACGGCCAACACGCCGTAGAGAAGGGTGAAGACGACCATCGAGGTGACGACCTCACCCGTCGAGACCGCGGGTGACACACCGGTACTCGTCGACATCAGACCGAACACCAGCCACGGTTGACGACCGGTCTCGGTGAAGATCCAGCCGAACGACGAGCCGAGCACCGGGAGCAGCGGAGTCACGACCGCCGCCCACGCCCACAGCCGGTCCGTGCCGCGCGCCGACCGTGGCAGCAGGCGCCCTCTCCGGGTGGCCCACAGGACGGCGAGGGCTACGAGCGCCGACAGGAGGCCGACCCCGATCATGAGCCGGAAGCTCCAGTAGGCCAGGGGGATGTTGGGCAGGTACGTCGCGTCGACGAGGAGCGGGCTCCCCGTCGAGCCGTACATGGCTCGGTACTGCTGCTGCAGGTCGTTGACGCCCTGCACCGAGCCGCTGGCGGAGCCGGTCGCCAGGAAGCTGAGCACGCACGGCACCGTCACCGCGAAGCGCTCCTGTGTGCCGTCGAGTGACCCGATGGTGAACAGCGAGAACGGCGCACAGCCGTCGGAGCTGTCGTAGAGCGCCTCGGCCGCCGCCATCTTCATCGGCTGGACCTCGGTCATGACCTTGCCCTGGAGGTCTCCCGTGACGGCGACCAACAGGCCGGCGACGAGCGTCACGAGTGCCCCCAGCCGCGTCATCCGGCGATACATCGCTCCGTCCACGCCGACGTCGCGCCGGCGCAGCCGGTAGATGCCCACGCCGAGGACGATCGCGCCGCCGGCGAGGTAGGAGGCGACCACCGTGTGGGGGAAGGTCACGAGCTGCACCTTGTTGGTCAGCACGGCAACAAAGTCGGTCAGCTCGGCCCGTCCGCTCTGCGGGTTGAACCGGTAGCCCACCGGGTGCTGCATGAACGAGTTGGCCGCCAGGATGAAGTAGGCGGACAGGAGCGTGCCGACGTGGACGACCCACATCGTCGCCGCGTGCACCTTCTCCGGCAGCTTCCCCCAGCCGAAGATCCACAGCCCGAGGAACGTCGACTCGAGGAAGAAGGCGAGCAGGGCCTCGATCGCCAGCGGGGCACCGAAGATGTCGCCGACGAACCGTGAGTAGTCGGACCAGTTCATGCCGAACTGGAACTCCTGGACGATGCCGGTCGCCAGCCCCAACGCGAAGTTCACCGTGAACAACACCCCGAGGAACTTGGTGACCCGCAGGTCCGCCTCGTCGTGATGGCGCACCCAGCGTGCGTGGTAGTAGGCCACGATGGCGGACAGCCCGATCGTCACGGGGACGAAGAGGAAGTGGTACACGGTCGTGATGGCGAACTGCCATCTGGCCAGAGACAAAGCGTCCACGAACTCTCCAGGGACTCGCAGGGGTGACGTTGCGTCATCACGCTATGAGCGGCGGTGCGGCCCACCCTGGGACTTTGGTCCCGGGACGCCGCCACACCGGAAGGCGCCGTCACCTGGCGGCGCCGGGTCGGTGCGCAGAGAGATGGGCAGGCCCGGCGGGGGCCAGCCCATCTCGGTGTCGGACAGCTGGTGGTCGACCAGCGTCGACGTTCCGGCTACCTCAGTACCGGGTACCGCTGGACGATGGCCCGGCGCTCGTACGAGCGACCCAGGCCCCAGGTGTGGCCCGCCCCGGTGAGGAGCAGAGCGACCAGCGTCACGGCGTAGATCAGGTGGTCGTCCATGAAGGGGTTGTTGGCCGGGGGCAGCACCGCGCTCCACATCAGCACGAGCATCGCCACTCCACCGACGGTGGCGAGCCGCATACCGATGCCGAGGACGAGGGCGAGACCGATGCCGGCGAGGCCGATCATGAACAGCCAGTCAGCCCAGGCCGATCCGGCGAACGAGTGGTAGAAGTCAGCGAGCGGGCCTTTGGTGGCCTTGCCGAGGAAGCCAGAGGTGGGCGAGCCGCCGTTGATCCAGGCCGCGCTGCCGAACCGGTCGACCACACCGGTCGTCGGGTTCTTCCCGGTGTCGAAGCCAAGGGCGAACGCCTTGTCCAGGAACGCCCACAGGAAGACCCAGCCCAGGCTGAGACGCAGCACCGCGAGCACGCGCCGGAGGGCGGTGCCGCCGATCTGCGCGGTGTCGGACCCGGCCGGGGCCGGGTGGCTGACGATGTGGTGTCGCGAGATGGTGCTCATGATGGGCCTCCGTGGAGCATGACCGCCGCTCTGGCGGTGTCTCGACTGTCGTCCCGGATCGCACCCTGCACCAGGGACTTTGGCCCTGCACACGGACGGCGTCGCAGGGTCACGAGCCGACCCACGGCGGCGCAGCTGCTGCGGTCGGTGGTCAACCTTCCGGTCCTGGCCCGCCAGGTCGACGACGAGTTCTTCTACACAACACGGTGCTGGCGGTGGGCGGCTACCTCCCGCTACTGGCGACCGGTACGGCCACGGCCGATCTCGAGCCCGCCTTCGGGCAGGCCCTGAGTGACCGGATCTTCGCCCCGGCGGGGGTGACCGGCGCCCGGGTGCTCAGCGACCCGCGGGGTGTCGTCGACGGCTT
>JBDSYO010000174.1:0-3101 GCA_039925625.1 Lapillicoccus sp.
GGCCGCGGTCGCTGACCGTGTGGCCGTGCTCACGGGCCCAGGCGCGCACGGCGGCCAGGTCGCTGCGACGGTTCGGGGTGGTGGAGGAGGCCGCGCCCGTGCGACGACCGGTGGCGCGACGGCCACCGGCGCGACGCGCGTGGCCGATCCACGAGGCGAGCTCGTCGCGCAGCTTGTGCGCGTTCTGGTCGCTGAGGTCGATCTCGTAGCTCACGCCGTCGAGACCGAACGTCACGGTCTCGGCAGCCTCGCCGCCGTCAAGGTCGTCCTCGAGGACGATCTGGACACGCTGTGCCATGAAGGGTGTTCCTTTCGGTTACATCAACAGGGGGTTTGATGTAGGTGGGGCGGGGCCCGGCAAAAACCGGGACGAAGCCCAGGGTAATCATTCCGACGGCGTTTGGGAATTCTTCTCGATATCCTCGGCCGTGTCAGAGCGTCGTTGCTCGGCCTCCCATTTCGACTGGGCGAGCCGTTCGCGCCGATCTCCCTCGAGAATGGTCTTCATGAGGAAATAGAAGAGGGTGGCGACGGCCACGGTCGGCAGCAGCGCCGCGACATAGGGAAAAGCCGCGTCCCACATCGCTCAGTCCTCCGGCTTCAGCAGCGGGAAGAGGATGGTCTCGCGGATGTTGACGCCGGTGAAGAGCATGACCATCCGGTCCAGGCCCAGCCCGAGCCCGCCCATGGGCGGCGCGCCGTACTCCAGCGCCCGCAGGAAGTCCTCGTCGAGCTGCATGGCCTCCTCGTCGCCCCCAGCGGCGAGCCGCGACTGGGCGGTGAGGATGTCCCGCTGCACGACGGGGTCGACGAGCTCGGAGAAGCCGGTGCCCCGCTCGACGCCCCCGATGATGAGGTCCCAGGCCTCGATCAGACCGGGCTCGCTGCGGTGCGGACGGGCCAGCGGCTGCGCCGACGCCGGGTAGTCGCAGAGGAACGTCGGCTGCAGCAGCTGTGGCTCGACGAGGTCGCCCAGCAGCTCGAGGGCCACCTTCTCGGCCGTCCACGCCGGGTCGACCGGGATGTCGTGCTTGGCGGCATACTCCACGAGCGTCTCGAGGGGGGTCGCGATCGTGACGACCTCGCCGACCGCCTCGCTGATCCCCTGGTAGACCGGCAGCCACCGCCACTCGCCATCGAGGTCGACGACCCCCTTGGCCGTCTCGACCTGGCGCGAGCCCAGGGCGTCGGCGACCGCGAGGTAGAGGTCGCGGGTCAGGGCGGCGATGCTCGTCTGGTCGCCGTAGGCCTGGTACGCCTCGAGCATCGTGAACTCGGCGCTGTGGGTGGCGTCGATGCCCTCGTTGCGGAAGATCCGGCCGAGCTCGTAGACCTGGTCGACCCCGCCGACCACGGCCTTCTTGAGGTTGAGCTCCAAGGCGATCCGCAGCGTCATGTCCTGCTGGAAGGCGTTGAGGTGGGTGCGGAAGGGACGCGCCGCGGCGCCGCCGTGCACGAGCTGCAGCACCGGCGTCTCGATCTCGACGTAGCCCTGTGCGTGCAGCTCCTCCCGGATCGCGCGGGTCACCGACGCCCGCGTGCGCACCATGTCGCGGGCCTCCTGGCGGACGACGAGGTCGGCGTAGCGCTGCCGGACCCGGGTCTCCTCCGAGAGCTCCTTGTGCAGCGTGGGCAGCGGCCGTAGGGCCTTGCTCGCCAGCTGCCACGCCGTGGCCAGGACCGACAGCTCGCCACGGCGGCTCGAGATGACGCGACCCTGTACGACGACGTGGTCGCCGATGTCGACGAGCGCCTTCCAGTCGGCGAGCGGCTCCTCGCCAACCTCGCTGAGGCTGAGCATGACCTGCAGCCGCGTGCCGACGCCCTCCTGGAGCGTGGCGAAACAGAGCTTGCCGGTGTTGCGGACGAAGACCACCCGACCGGCCACGCGGACCACGTCGTCGGTCTCCTCACCGGTCTCCAGGTGGGCCCACCGCCCGCGGACGTCCTGCAGGGTGTGGGTGCGGTCGACGTGCACGGGGTACGCCTCGACGCCGGAGCCGAGCAGCCGCTCGCGCTTGTCGCGACGCACCCGCATCTGTTCGGGCAGGTCGTCGGCGCCCGGCCGGGGGGTCGCGGGCGTCGGCTCAGGGTCCGGGCGGGGCGGTTCGCTCACACCCTCCAGGGTACTGAGGCGGTAAGTGGGGTCCGGACACCGAGGCCGCAGGGCCGCGGGTACGACCGTGACCCACAGGGCACGTCATAGCGTGCCCGCGCCGTGACGATCGTGCCCGGGAAGCTCAGTCGACGAGGTCGAGGGCCAGGTCGAGGATCGGGGAGGAGTGCGTCAGCCCGCCGACGCTGAGGTAGTCGACACCGGTCTCGGCGTAGGCGCGGGCGACGTCGAGGGTCAGGCCGCCCGTGGCCTCGATCTCGACCGGCTCCGGCCTGGCCCGCAGCAGCGCGACCGTCTCGGCCAGCTCGGCCACGGACATGTTGTCGGCCATGACGAACCGGGCGCCCACGTCGTAGGCCTCGCGCGCCTCGGCAACGGTGGTCACCTCCACCTGCACGTCGACGTCCGGGTAGGCGGACCGCACCGCGGCGTAGGCGGCGGCGAGCGACCCGGCTGCGAGCTTGTGGTTGTCCTTGATCATCGCCACGTCGAAGAGGCCCATCCGCTTGTTGGTGCCCCCACCGACCCGGACGGCGTACTTCTCCAGGGCCCGCAGCCCCGGAGTGGTCTTCCGGGTGTCGAGCACCGTGGCCCCCGTGCCCTCGAGCGCGTCGGCCCACTGGCGGGTATGCGTGGCGATGCCGGAGAGGCGGCACACGACGTTGAGCACGGTGCGCTCGGCGACGAGCACGGTGCGCAACGGGCCGCTCACCCGGGCCACGACGTCGTCCCGCTCCACGACCGCCCCGTCGGGGACGAGCAGCTCGACGTCGGCGCGTCCGGTGTCGACCAGGCGGGCCACCTCGTCGAGGACGAGCGCGATGGCGCCGAGGCCGGCGACCACGCCTGGTGCGCGGGCCACGACCTGCGCCGAGCGCACCTGGTCGGCGGGGATGGTCGCCAGCGTCGTCACGTCGAGGTGCTGAGGGCCGAGGTCCTCGTCGAGAGCGACCCGGACCACGCGGCGCGCGTCGTCGACGGGGAA
>JBDSYO010000175.1:0-4559 GCA_039925625.1 Lapillicoccus sp.
CGGCGACGGAGGGGACACCCGCGGGAGCCGCACCCGGGGCCGTTGCCGAGCCCGGTGCGCCGGACGCCGTCGGCGTGGCGGTGGCCCTGCTCATGACGTGCCTCTCGCGGGATCGGACTCCGCCGACGACGACGGGTCTCCATCCGACGAACGTGCCCCACCCGCGGGTTCCCCGGCCAGGGTGCGGAAGTCCTCGCCGAGGAGCTCGCGCAGCTGCGGCACGGTGGGGTCGGCGACGTCCTGAAGGCGCCAGGCGTGCCGCCCGATGGCCTCCTCGAGCAGGTTGCGCGCGAAGCGCCCGTTGCCGAACGCCTGGGTGCGGGCCGTGCCGGCCAGGATGCCGCGGAACGTCAGCTCGGCCTCGTGGGTGACGTCGAAGTCGGCGGCCGACGCGAGCTTGCGCAGGATGGCGACGAGCTCGTCGTCGGTGTAGTCGTCGAACCCGATCACCGTGCGGAACCGGCTGGACAGCCCCGGGTTGGCCGCGAGGAACGCGTCCATCGGCTCGGTGTAGCCGGCGACGATGACGACGAGCTGGTCGCGGTGGTCCTCCATCTCCTTGACCAGGGTGTTGATGGCCTCCGAGCCGTAGTCGTCGCCGCCGAGCGAGTACGCCTCGTCGATGAAGAGCACCCCGCCCGTCGACGTCGCGCACACCTCGGCCGTCTTCATGGCCGTCTGTCCGAGGTAGCCCGCGACGAGCTCGGACCGGTCGACCTCGACGAGATGGCCCTTCGCGAGCAGGCCGAGGGCGTGGTAGATCCCCGACACCATCCGGGCCACCGTCGTCTTCCCCGTGCCGGGGTTGCCGGTGAAGACGAGGTGACGCGTGACGTCGGGATTGCGCATCCCGGCTTCCTGCCGCTTCTTCTCGACCTTGAGCATGGCCACCTGCTGGTGTACCTCGCGCTTGACGCGGCTCAGGCCGATCATCGCGTCGAGGTCGGCCAGCAGCTCCTCGACGGTCTTCTCGGACTCGGGCTCCGTCGCGGGCTCGACTGCCGGCCCGGGCGAGGACGCAGCCGTGGAGACGGCCGGGGCGGCGTCCCCGGAAGCGGTGGCGCCCGGCTGTCCCACGTCGGTGGGCCCGGTGGACGGCGTGGGGAACGGCGGCGGCACCGCCCCCGGGCGGGTGGGGTCGAAGGCGCCCCCGAACGGGCCGGACCCGAGGGACTGCAGCAGCCGCAGCGACTCCTGGATGCGGGGGTCGGCGATGGGGCTGAGATCGGGGTCGTACGCCGGGGGAGCCGCCACCAGGCTGGCGCCGGCCCGCTGCGAGGCAGCGGCTCGGGCGACGTTGTCGGCGACCCGCGCGTTGCCCGAGCCCAGGGCGGCGGTGGCCGACAGCACCGAGACCAGCGCGTCGGCATACCGCGAGACCGGCGCTCCCGTGAGGGTGAGGTGGCTGACGACGTCGGTCGGTGCCGCCCGCCAACGGCGGGCCCGGGAGGCGGCGTTGCTGAAGGCGACGTTGGCCGCCGCCCGGTCGCCGGTGGTGTCGGAGCCGGTCGCCTGGGCCCAGGTGAGGGAGACGGCCCCCTGCACCGGCTCGAGCACCGTGGCGGACAGGTCCACCCCCTCGCGGCGTGCCACGTGGGGCTCCACCCCGAGGTCGTGGGCGACGGCGGCGAGGGCGTCGAGGGCCTGCGTCAGCGGGGTCATCCGGCGCGCCGTCCGTCGGGCGGCGTCAGCGGGCTGACCGCGCCGGCGCTCGACGCGGGGCCGTCCACCTGCGCGTCCGGGAGCGGAGGCAGCGGGGTGGACCCGAGCCGCAGGTCGCCGCCACCGGCCGCCCCGCCGAACTTCTCCTCGAGGAACCGGCCGTGCACGACCAGCGCCTGGGCGTCCTCGCGGCATACCGCGTCGAAGACCTTGTCCATCGTCGCGCCGAGCAGGTCGAGCTGGTCGATGAGCACCATCAGCGAGGTCTTGCCGCGGTCGACGGGACGGCTGTCGGCCCACTGGCGCGGCAGGCGGACATAGCCACCGATGGCGTCGGGGAGGTAGTTCGTCGCCGTGGCCATGACGTTGTACGCCTGCGCGCTGCCGGGCCCGAGGGTCTCCAGCCGGGGCACGGTGTCGCGCACAGTGCGGGCGACGCGCCCGAGCCGGGACTGGACCATCCCCGGCACCTTGCCCTCCCGGGCCAGCTGCTCCACGCGGTCGACGGCGTCGAGCAGGTCCTGGCTCGTCGGGACGTGCGGCCCGGGCTCCAGGGCCCCGGGCTCGGGAGCGGCCGGCTTCGTCCCGAAGCCGAACCACGCACCGATGCCCATCGCGTCACTGTCTCCGGGGCGGGGTCAGCGACCGAGGTCGAGCGACCCGGCCATGACCTTGGGGTTCTGACGGTTGGCGCGCTCGAGGTAGGCCTGCGACTTGGCCACCTCGGTCTCGAGGGTGCCGATGGTGGCAGCCATCGTGTCGAGCGCCTGCACCTTGTAGGTGTCGATGGCGTCCATGGTCTGGTAGATGTTCGCGAACGCCGCCTGCAGCTGGGGCAGCCCGATCGTCGCCGAGGCGGCCTGCTCCTGGATCTTCACCGAGTTGTCGCGCAGCATCTCCGACGTCGCCTGGATGAGGTTGCTCGTCGTCGTGTTGAGCGCGGTGATCTGGTCGAGGACGAGCTTCTGGTTGCCGAGGGCCTGCGCGACGATCACCGCGGTGCGCAGGGCCGAGATCGTCGTCGTCGTGGCCCGGTCGACGCCCTTGATGAGCTCGATGTTGTTCTTGATCGTGATGTCGATGGCCAGGTAGTTCTGGATCGACACCGCGAGCTGGGTGAGCAGGTCCTGGTGCTTCTGGCGCACGTAGAACAGGACGTCCTGCTTGAGGGCGGTCGCCTTCTCGGGGTCGGTGGCCTCCAGCGTCGCGATCTCCGCGGTGAGGCGGGCGTCGAGGCGCTCGGCGATGTAGACGTACTGGTTGAGCCGGCCCATGGAGTCCCAGAGGTTCTGCTTCTCCATGTTGAGCGCGGTGTTGTCCTTCTGCAGCTCGTCCTGGCCGTCGCGCAGCGCGTGCAGGATGCCGTCGAGGTGGCTCTGGGCCGACTGGTACTTGCGGAAGTAGTCCGTGACCTTGTCGCCGAAGGGGATCATCCCGAGCACCCGCTTGGCGCCCTTGGCCTGCGACGGGTCGAGGTCCTCGACGGTGCGCCGCAGGTCGAGCAGGGTCTTCCCCACCTTGCCGGTCTCGCTGAGGCCCCCCTCCTTGAGCGCCTTGACGGGGGTGCGCAGGAGCCGGTTGCTGGACTCCGCCGCGCGGCGGATGTCGTCGTCGCCCATGGTGCGCACGTCCGTCGCCTTGGCGTCGAAGGTCGGCGACTTGGCCTGCGCGGTGAGCAGGGCCTGGAGGTAGCCGTCGACCTTGGCGTCGAGGCCCGGGATCGCGGCCGCGGGCACCTGAGGCGCCATCTTCGGAGCGGCGGTCTCGCTGACGGCCTGCACCGGCGCCGGGGCCTCGAGGGTGAGTACCGACGACGTGCTGGGCGGCGGGGCGAGCGGCTGGACCGCGGCGGCCCCCGCTGCGGGCGCCGCGGCGACCCCCGACGACTGCTGGTCCGACATGCTGGTCTCCCTCGATGGGTGCTGGAGCGGGGTAGGCCGGTACGCAGGCACACGCATACCCCCGTCATGCAGACGAGTTGCCAATCTACGCGGTTCCCGCCGGGGGCCGTGGTCAGGTTCCGCCCTGAGGCCCCCCTGGTCCGGTCGCTCACCCGACCGCTCGGCCCGCCCCTTCAGGCGGCCTCGGTTTGCGCTGGGCCGCTGCCGGAGACAGGATCGAACGATGGCCACCGACCACCACCAGACCGACACGCGGATCACCGTCTCGCGGAGCATCGACGCCTCGGCGTCGGAGATCTTCGACGTGCTGACGCTTCCCGCCCGCCACAAGGAGCTCGACGGCTCGGGCTTCATCGTCTCCGACGACCACACCGACCGGATCACCGCCACGGGCCAGGTGTTCACCATGAACATGCAGGGCCCGCACATGGGCGGGGAGTACCAGACCGACAACCACGTCATCGGCTACGCGAAGAACTCCCTCGTGGCCTGGAAGCCGGCGCCGGCCGGCACCGAGCCCCCCGGATGGGAGTGGGTCTGGACGCTCACCCCGCAGGGTGCGGACAGCACGGACGTGACCCTCACCTACGACTGGGCCCAGGTCACCGACAAGGCGCTGCTGCAGAAGGTCCACTTCCCGCTGGTCAGCGAGCAGCAGCTCGAGGACTCGCTCGGGCACCTGGCCAGCGCGGTCGCGAGCTGACCGACCGCCCGGCGTGCGCCGGGTACCGCTCGGCGCGGGACGTTTGACCCGCGCCGAACGGGACGTCAGGATGGCATCACCGATGCGGAACCGAAGTTCCGTATCGTGGAAATAGACAAACACTCAACCGAACGACGCGGCAGTCCTCTGCCGGACCCACCCAGGACGCGGCCCCGATCACAGGAGATCGCCCGATGACGACCGTCACTGCCGTCGACCCGCAACCGCTCGCCGCGTCCGGCGTGGCTGCAGCGGTGGCGGCGGACGTGACGCCTCTCCTCCCACGGGACGCC
>JBDSYO010000176.1:0-4058 GCA_039925625.1 Lapillicoccus sp.
AGGTGCCCCAGTCCCCGCTGAAGTACCTCTTCAGGTACCACTGGAAGGGCGTCGTGCGCGTGATGTTCGCGGCGTTCATCGCGATGATCAACACGCTCTACACCGTGTTCGCACTGACCTTCGCGACATCGGCCACCTACGGCAACGGGTTCTCCTCGACCTTCATGCTCTGGATCGCCATCGTCGCCAACCTCATCGCCATCGCGATCATCCCCTTCTGGGCCAACCTGTCCGACCGGGTGGGACGCAAGCCGATCTTCGTCACCGGCGCCATCGGTTCGGCCATCCTGGCCGTCGCCTACCTCGCGGCCATCGCCTCCAAGAACAGCGTCCTCGTCTGGACCGTCGGCCTGCTCCTCGCCGGGGTGGTCTACAGCATGACCAACGCGGTCTGGCCGGCCACCTACGCCGAGTACTTCCCGACCAACGTCCGCCTCTCGGGCATGGCGATCGGCACCCAGTTCGGTTTCGGGCTGGCCGGGTTCACCCCTGCCATCGCCGCGGCCCTGGCCGGCAGCGGGAGCGACGGGTGGAGCCGGGTCGCGATCTTCGCCGCCGTCGCCTGTGCCATCTCGGCCATCGCGGTCGCCACCGGTCCGAAGGGGACGCACCTCGTCCCGACGACCGAGCTGGGCCGCTCGGCGGGAAGCGCCCCGCGTACCGTCGAGACAGCGGACGGTGTCCGTACGAGCTGACCCGCCCAGGTGGGTCGGTTGGTGGGCAGGGGTGGTCCGTGAGGACCCGGCGGTTTCGAGGGAGGGGTCCGCGGTGAGCAAGGCGTCCTACGTCGTCGGGCTGCTCGGCGACCACATCGGCGGCTCGCTCGCCAAGCCCCTTCAGGAGGGCGAGGGCGAGGCTCAGGGCCTCTCCCTCGCCTACCGGCTCGTCGACGCGGCGGTGCTTGGCCTGGGGACGCCGGACACTCGCGAGGTGCTGCGGTGGGTGGTGCGGCTGGGCTTCGACGGCCTGGCCGTGACGCACCCGTTCAAGAACGCGGTGATGCCGCTGGTCGACGAGGCCACTCCCGAGGCCCTGGCCCTGGGCGCGTGCAACCTCATCGTCATCCGCGACGGACGGCTCGTCGCGCACAACACCGACTGGGTCGGCTTCGCGCGTGGGCTCGAGGCCACCTTGCCGGGCGCGACCGCCGACCGCGTGGTCCTGCTCGGGGCCGGCGGCGCCGGTGTGGCGGTGGGCTACGGCGCGCTTCGCAGCGGTGTCCCCCACCTCGCGGTCGTCGACCAGGACCTCAGCCGCGCCTCCGCGGTGGCCGAGCGGCTCGGGTCGCTGTGCGGCCCGGAGCGGGTCAGCGTCAGCACCGACCTCGCTGCGTCGCTGGCCGAGGCGGGCGGCCTCATCCAGGCCACCCCGGTAGGGATGGACGGACACCCGGGTATGCCGCTGCCGGAGGCCCTGCTGCGGCCGGACCTCTGGGTCGCCGACATCATCTACTTCCCGCTGGAGACCGAGCTGGTCCACCGGGCCCGGGCGCTCGGTTGCCGCGTGATGACCGGCGGGGCCATGGCGCTCTACCAGCATTCCGCCGCCTTCGAGCTCCTCACCGGCCGGCCCGCCGATGTCGAGCGGATGGACCGGCACTTCGAGAAGCTGACGGGACGGCGGGTCGCGGCGACGGTCGTGTAGGTCCTAGCCCAGCTGCAGTGTCGCAAAGATCCTAATGTCCGGACATTTGCTTGACACGGTCCGGCGGACGTTGACACGATCAGCAGCACGCGGTCCGGCCCCCGGTCCAGAGGTCAGGAGCAGTATGCGCATCGGACTGGCCGGAGTCGGTCGCATCGGCGCGTTCCACGCGCAGACCCTCCGTGACCTCGCCGGGGTCGACGAGGTCGTCGTCAGCGACCTCGACACCGCCGCGGCCCGGGCGGTCGCCGACCGCCTCGGCGTCGGGTACGCCGCCTCACCCGCCGAGCTGCTCGCGTGCGGTGTCGACGGGTTCGTCGTCGCCGTGGCCACCCCCGGGCACGCCCCGCTGATCCGCCTCGGCGTCGCGGCCGGCATACCCACGTTCTGCGAGAAGCCGCTTGCGGGCACGCTGCATGAGGCCATCGACCTCGCCGCGGAGGTCGGTGCCGGCGACGTCCCGGTGCACATCGGGTTCCAGCGCCGCTTCGACGCGGCCTACCGGCGGGTAGCGCAGGCCGTGGCCGACGGTGAGCTCGGGTTCGTCCACTCCGTGCGCGCGCAGACCCACGACCAGGCCCCACCCGACCCCGCCTACATCCCCACGAGCGGCGGCCTGTTCCGCGACTGCTCGATCCACGACTGCGACATCGTCCGCTTCGTCACCGGGCGCGAGGTCGCCTCGGTCTACGCCACCGGGGCCAACAAAGGGGCGTCCTTCTTCGCCGAGGCCGGCGACGTCGACACGGCAGCGGCGCTGCTGACTCTCGACGACGGCACCCTCGTCACGCTCACCGCGACCCGCTACAACGGTGCCGGTCACGACGTACGCATGGAGGTCAGCGGGAGCGCGGGCACCCTCGGCGTGGGGTACGACGACTCGCTGGCCGTCACGTCCGCCGAGCAGGGGGCGACCTATCCCGCGGGGCCGCGGCACTCGTCCTTCATGGAGCGCTTCCTTCCGGCCTACCGGGCCGAGCTCGCGGCCTTCGTCGACGTGGCGCGCGGCACCATCCCGTCGCCGTGCACGGTGGACGACGCTGTGCAGGCGTCGCGCATCGCCGAAGCGTGTGAGCGGTCCCGCCACATGGGCCGGGTCGTGTCGATGGAGGAGATCCCCGGTGCCTGAGCCGATCACCCAGCCCTACGACGTCATCACCATCGGCCGCACCGGGGTCGACATCTACCCGCTCGACCATGGCGTCGGGCTGGAGGACGTGCGCACGTTCGAGAAGTTCCTCGGCGGCAGCGCCACCAACGTGGCCGTGGCGTCCGCCCGGCACGGCCGCCGGGCCGCGCTCATCTCCCGCGTGGGCCGTGACCCGTTCGGGCGGTACGTCAACGCGCAGCTGCGCGCCCTCGGCGTGGACGACGCCTTCGTCGAGCCGGTCGACGGGCCGCCCACCCCGGTGACGTTCTGCGAGATCTTCCCGCCCGACAGCTTCCCCCTCTACTTCTACCGGTACCCCACGGCCCCCGACCTGCTCATCGACCCGGACACCCTTCCGCTTCAGGCGATCCAGGATGCTCGCATCTACTGGTCCACCGTCACCGGCCTCTCGCAGGAGCCGAGCCGGGCCGCGCACCTCCGGGCGTGGGAGGCCCGCGGCCGGCGCCGGCATACCGTGCTCGACCTCGACTGGCGGCCGATGTTCTGGCCCGACGCCGACGAGGCGCGCACGGTCGTCTCCGCCGCGCTCGACCACGTGACCATCGCGGTCGGCAACCGGGAGGAGTGCGAGGTCGCCGTCGGCGAGACCGAGCCGGCGCGCGCCGCCGCCGCCCTGCTCGGCCGGGGCCTCGACCTCGCCATCGTCAAGCAGGGGCCGAAGGGCGTGCTGGCCGCGACGCGCGACGAGCAGGTCGAGGTCCCCACCTTCCCCGTGCAGGTCGTCAACGGCCTCGGGGCGGGCGACGCGTTCGGCGGCGCCCTCGTGCACGGGCTCCTCGAGGAGTGGCCGCTGCGCCGGATCCTCGAGTTCGCCAACGTGGCGGGGGCCATCGTGGCCTCGCGGCTGGAGTGCTCCACCGCCATGCCGACGTCCGCCGAGGTCGAGACTGCGCTCGAACGCGGCTCCCTCGAGACGGCGACGGAGGCACGATGACCACCGAGACGACCCGGGTCGAGGTGGCCGACCTCACCGAGATCCGCGTCCGCGAGCCGGAGCGGATCGCCGACGGGTGGGCCACCCGTCAGCGACGACCCGTCGCCGGTGTCGACGGCCGCCTGCTCGTCGTCGCCGCAGACCACCCGGCTCGCGGGGCCCTGGGCGTGCGGTCCGACGGGATGGCCATGGCCGACCGCGCCGACCTGCTCGGGCGGCTGGCGACGGCCGTCTCGCGCCCCGGCGTCGACGGCGTGCTCGGCACGCCCGACATCCTCGACGACCTGCTGCTGCTCGGCGCCCTGGAGG
>JBDSYO010000177.1:0-7689 GCA_039925625.1 Lapillicoccus sp.
CAGCCAGCGCCGACGACCGGACCGGCGAGCGCCGGCCTCCGGTGCGGCTCCCGAGCGGGAAGTCTGCTCGGCTGTCTCCGGGGCCGGCTCGGCCGCGGACCGCGACCACAGGTCGAGGCTCACGACCCGACCCCGGTCATCCACACCGACGGCGCGTCGGGCTCGGCGCTGCGTACGGGTGGTGGGGGGTCGTCGGGCCGGTCGGGCGCGGGTCGGGACGCCGTGAGCACCGGGCGCGCGGTGCGCAGCGCCTCGTCGGTGCTGCGGGCCGCCAACGCGTCGTCCCGGGTCGCCCGCGCGTCGCCGTAGGCCACGGCGTCGAAGCGGTCGATGGTGCGGTCGACGGCCGTCGCATGGGTGGGGAAGACGACCGCCAGCGCGGCGCCCACCTCGTGCGCGGTCATCGACGGCGCGTCGGGCAGCAGGGTGCGCCGCTCAGCGTCGCGGGCGATGGCCCGGGTCCACGCGAGCACGGCGTCGTCGTACCGGCCGTCGTGCAAGGCGGCCTCGGCCAGCGCGCGCAGCTGCTCGGCCGTGAGCACCGTGTCGCCCAACAGGGCGGGGCGGCGTTTGACCGCGCGGCTCTCCACCCGGACGCGGGTGAGCACGGCGCCGAGACCGGCCACCAGAAGGACGACGACGATGGTGATGACGACAGGCGGGAGGCTGACGCCCCCGGTGCCCTGGGTGCCCTGCAGGTCGGCGAGGCGTTCGAGCACCCAGTCCATGACCTGCTGGAACAGCGACCGGGTGTCCTGGTACTCGCTGCGGCCCAGCTCGTCGCTCAGCCACTGGTGGGCCTGGTCGGTGGACGGGTCGAGGTCGAACGGGAGGCGCATCAGCCACCCCCGCCGGACGTGCGGCGGGCGGCGCGCTGCAGGACGAGGTCGAAGCCCTCGGTACGCATCCGCTGGTCGACGTAGAGCAGGGAGGTGGCTCCGGCGCCGAACGGGACGACGACGGCTGCCGAGAGCAGGGTGGCGACGGCCAGCCCGAGCGAGGAGACGAGGGCCTCGAGCGACGGGCTCAGCGAGACCACCGCGACGACGAGGGACGAGAGGGCGATGAGCGGTAGCTGCACGACCCAGAACACGAGCGTGGCCAGCAGGCCCACGACCACCAGCCGGAGCAGGCAGCGCCAGAACGCCCGGCGGGTCAGGGCCCAGCTGCGGGTGAGCGCCTGCACCGGCCCGCGCCTTTCCAGGACCACGGCGGCGCCGGCCAGCGCGAGGCGGGCCGTGAGCGGCACGGCCCAGGCGGCCACTGCGGGTCCACCGATGAGGCCCACCAGGACCGCGGCCAGGGTGGAGCCCGTCGCCGTCGCGAGCGACAGCAGCAGCACGAGGAGCAGCACCGGCACGGCATACGCCAGCGTCAGCAGTGCTGCGAGCCCGACGAGAGCCCAGAACCGTGGGCGGACGGCTCGCCACATCTCGCTCAGCCCCGGGCGGCGACCGAGGGCCGCCTCCCCGACGGAGTACGCCATCGCGCCGCCCAGCACGAGCGAGGCGAAGCCGACGCCGAACATCAGCACCAGAGCGAAGAACGCGCTCTGGTCGACCACGCTCTGGACGCCGAGGTCGGCGTACCACGACCCTCTCGCCCCGGCGGCGGCCAGGAGGATCGCCGGGACCGCCGACGCGGCCAGCACGATGACGCTCGCGCCCAGCACCGCGCCGGGGTTGCGGCGGATGTGCTTGACGGCCCCGTCGACGAGGTCGCCCAGCGACATCGGCCGCAGCGAGATGATGCCGGGCTTGTGGCTGGTCGTCAGCAGAACGCGCTGCGGGCCACCGCCGACCCCGTTGCCGCCGTAGGTGGGGGGTGACGAGGCGATGCCGCCCGGGGGGAGGTATGCGGGTGGCCGGTGGCGGGCCTCGTCGAGGGGCGCCCCGGGGGGTGGCCCGAAGCCGCTCACGGCGTACCCCGCCGCGCTGCCCCTGCCTGCACTGGTCGACCCCTGACGTCGCGGACTGTCTGTGCGCCGAAGGTATCAGCGGGCGTCGGCGCTCACGTCGGGCCGGCAGGGGCTACGCGCGGTCCGGAGCGCCGGCGATGGCGTCCTGGAACCAGACCTTGAGGCGCTGCGCCGGCACGCGGTAGCGCTGCTCGCGCAGCTCCGCCCGTTCCCGCTTGTGGGGGCGGTCGGTATACCGGTGGCGGGCCCAGATGGACGCGGGGCGGGCCAGCCGGATCGCGCCCACCAGCAACAGGAACGGGATGAAGAGGCCGATGAGGCCGGTCCAGATCTTGCCCTTGACGAGCGTGATGGCCGCGAGGGAGAAGTTGACGACGAGGACGAGGATGATGCCAGGGATGTAATAGACGCCGAGGGTGCGCAGGCTGGCGACGTCGTCGACGGCGGGGATGCCACCCAGGAGGACCAGCCCAGTGAGGGCGGCCGCCACGAAGACGGCGTCGACCGACAGGCGGCCGGTCTCGGCCCAGTAGACGTCGTCGAGGTGCAGGATCATCGCGAACTCGTCGAGGACGAGCGCGGTCCCGATCCCGAAGGCCGACGCGCTCAGCGCCGGCCAGACCACCGGGTCGTGGGGCACGGCGAGGCCGGCCACACCGCCGACCACCATCGTCACGGTGCCGAACACCACGTGGTGGATGTGCAGCCCGCCGGGCGTGATGTTGCCCGGCCACCAGCTGACCTGGGCGCGGATCATGCGCACCGAGAAGCGGATGAAGACGAAGGTCAGCAGGAACAGGACGAAGAAGCAGAACAGCGGGAGCCGGCCCGGTTCGAGGATGGCGTCGTCGAACCAGGTGCCCATGCGGTCAGTCTCCGGGGCGGCCGACCCCGACGCAACCGACTCAGGCGGATGTCGGTCGGCCCACGGCCCGCTCGACCTCCCTCGGAGTGGCGGCCACGGCTCCGAGCCGTTCCATCCGCGCGACGACCGAGGGCTCCTCGCGGCAGAGGGCTAGGCCCCGGCGCACGAGGACCATCGGCGCCTTCCGCCGCTCGGCCAGGTCGCGAGCGAGCCGGCGCCCGAAGGTGACCCAGCGCGGGTGGCATACACACCAGGCCGAGTGCAGGAGGCCCTCCTCGCGCAGCCGGGCCACGACCTCGGCGGCGAAGATGCCCTCGGCGACCACGCGGTCGCGCTCGGCGGCCGTCACTACGGAGGTGCCGACCGCCGCCGAGCGGCCGATGTCGTAGGTCGGCACCTCCACCCGTCCCGTCGACACGAGCTGCCGCAGAGCCCCGATCGCGGCGTCGGCGTCCCATGACGCGGGGTCGTCCCAATCGACGAGCCGGGTGCCGCCGAGCGTCCGCCACGGCAGCGCGGGGTCGTCGCCGTCCCTGTAGAAGTCGTCGAGCCGGAACACCGGCCATCCGTATGCGGCGTGCAGGCGCCCCGCGAGGCGTGACTTCCCGGCGCCGGACGGTCCGGCGAGGACGACCACGCGCCCGCCCGCGTCCTCCGATTCGGTTCGTGCTCTGGAGCGCCCCTTTTTCGTGACGGTCCAGAGCACGAACCGCGAGGGGGCGGTGGTCGTCACCGGCCCTTGGGGTGCCAGACGGTCTTGGTCTCCAGGTATGCGCGGACCCGCCGCAGGTCGGGGGTCGCGGTCCAGTCCGGCTCGACCGCGCTCGCGCCCCGACCGCCTGGCCGCACGACCCGCTTGACCGTGTCGGCGGCCGCGGCCTCGAGGTCACCCCAGACGACGCCGGGGGCGTCGGCGGCACCGCTCAGGTCGATCGCGTTGACGTCGGCGTGCGTCGCCAGCCAGGGCGCGATCTCGGCGGCCCGGCCGGTGAGCACGTTGACGACCCCGCCCGGCACGTCGCTCGTCGCCATCGCCTCGGCGAGGGTAACGGCCGGTAGCGGGCGCTCGCCGCTGGTGACGACGACCGCGGTGTTGCCGGACACGATCACCGGAGCCACCACGCTGACCAGCCCGAGGAGCGACGAGCCCTGTGGGGCCAGCACGGCGACGACCCCGGTGGGTTCGGGCGCGGAGATGTCGAAGTACGGACCGGCGACGGGGTTGAGCCCTCCGAGCACCTGGGCCAGCTTGTCGGTCCACCCGGCATACCAGACCCAACGGTCGATGGCCGCGGCCACCGAGGCGCGCGCCCGCGCGGGGGTGAGGCCCTCGGCCGCGGCGACGTCGGCCGCGAACTGGTCGAACCGGCCCTCCATCACCTCGGCCACGCGATAGAGAACCTGCCCCCGGTTGTAGGCCGTGGCGCCGGACCAGCCGGGAAAGGCGGCCCGGGCCGCGACGACGGCATCGCGGGCGTCCTTGCGGGACGCCATCGAGACGTTGGCGAGGAACCGGCCCTTGGTGTCGGTGGTTTCGTAGGAGCGGCCGGACTCGCTGCGCGGGAACTTGCCGCCGATGTAGAGCTTGTAGGTCTTGCGGACCTCCAGCCGGGCCGGCGGGGCGGTGGGGGTCATGCCGGCTCCTCGGTCGTGACGTAGGCCTCGAGCCCGTGCCGCCCGCCCTCACGGCCGTAGCCGGACTCCTTGAACCCGCCGAACGGCGAGGTCGGGTCGAGCTGGTTGAACGTGTTGGCCCAGACGACGCCGGCGCGCAGCTGGTCGGCCATCCACAGGATCCGTGACCCCTTCTCGGACCACACCCCCGCCGACAGCCCGTAGGGCGTGTTGTTGGCCTTGGCGACCGCCTCCTGAGGGGTGCGGACCGTCAGCACCGAGAGCACTGGGCCGAACACCTCCTCCTGTGCGATCCGGCTCGACTGCGACACGTCGGTGAAAACCGTTGGCGGGAACCAGAACCCGCGCTTCGGCAACTCGCACGGCGGGCTCCAGCGGGTGGCACCCTCGGCTTCGGCGATCCCCGACAGCTCCCGGATCCGGTCCAGCTGGGCTGCCGAGTTGATCGCTCCCAGGTCGGTGTTCTTGTCCAGGGGGTCGCCGACGCGCAGGGTGGCGAGGCGACGCTTGAGCTTGCGCACCACCTCGTCGTGCACGTTCTCCTGCACCAGCAGCCGCGACCCGGCGCAGCACACATGACCCTGGTTGAAGAAGATCCCGGTGACGATGCCCTCGACGGCCTGGTCGATCGCCGCGTCGTCGAACACGATGTTCGCCGCCTTGCCGCCGAGCTCGAGCGTCGCCCGCACGCGCGTGCCCGCGATGGTCCGGGCGATCGCCTTGCCCACCTCGGTCGACCCGGTGAACGCGACCTTGTCGATGCCGGGATGGCCCACGAGGGCCTGGCCCGTGCTGCCGGCGCCGGTGACGATGTTGACCACGCCCGGGGGCAGGTCGGCCTGCTGGCACACCTCGGCAAAGAGCAGGGCGGTCAACGGCGTCGTCTCGGCCGGCTTGAGGACCACGGTGTTGCCGCAGGCCAGTGCGGGCGCGATCTTCCACGCCAGCATGAGGAGCGGGAAGTTCCACGGGATGACCTGGCCGACGACACCGACGGGGCGCGGCGGCGGGCTGCCCGCGGGGGCGAGCCCCGCATACTCCAGCTTGTCGGCCCACCCCGCGTGGTAGAAGAAGTGCGCCGCCGCGAGGGGCACGTCGACGTCGCGGGACTCCTTGATGGGCTTGCCGTTGTCGAGGGTCTCGAGCACCGCGAACTCCCGGGCGCGCTCCTGGAGCAGCCGGGCGATGCGGAAGAGGTACTTGCCGCGGTCGACGCCCGACATCCGGCCCCACACGCCCCGGTATGCCGCCCGCGCGGCCTTGACGGCGCGGTCGACGTCGGCGTCGGTGGCCTCGGTGATGTCGGCGAGGACCTCCTCGGTGGCCGGGCTGATGGTCTTGAAGCTCGCGTCACCGGAGGACTCGACGAAGGCGCCGTCGATGAACAGGCCGTAGGAAGAGTGGATGTCGACGACCGACCGTGACTCCGGGGCCGGTGCGTACTCGAAGACAGGCATGGCAGCGGTTCCTCGGGATCTCGTCAGTCGATGGTGACGTAGTCGGGGCCGGAGTAGGCGCCGGTGCGCAGCTTCTGGCGCTGCAGGAGCAGGTCGTTGAGCAGGCTCGACGCGCCGAAGCGGAACCAGTCGGGGTGCATCCATGCGTCACCTGCGACCTCGCTGACCAGGACGAGGTACTTCAGGGCGTCCTTGCTCGTGCGGATCCCACCGGCCGGCTTGACCCCGACCTGGGTGCCGGTGGTCTCCTGCCAGTCGCGCACCGCCTCCAGCATGACGAGCGTCACGGGAAGGGTCGCCGCCGGCGTCACCTTGCCGGTGGAGGTCTTGATGAAGTCGCCGCCGGCCAGCATCGACAGGTGGGACGCCCGGCGTACGTTGTCGTAGGTGACCAGCTCGCCGGTCTCCATGATGACCTTGAGGTGCGCGTCGGGGCCGTCGCTCCGCCGGCAGGCATCCTTGACCGCGACGATCTGCTCGAACACGGTCCGGTAGTCGCCGGCCAGGAACGCACCGCGGTCGATGACCATGTCGATCTCGTCGGCTCCAGCGCTGACCGCGTCCCGCGTGTCGGCGAGCTTGACCGCCAGGCTCGCTCGTCCGGACGGGAAGGCTGTGGCGACGGCGGCGACGTGGATCCCGCTGTCCCCCAACGCATCCTTGGCGGTCGACACCATGTCGCCGTAGACGCAGATCGCGGCGGGACGGGGTGTGCTGGGGTCGCCGGGGTCGGGAACGAGCGCCTTGCCGCACAGCGAGCGCACCTTGCCGGGGGTGTCGGCGCCCTCGAGGGTGGTCAGGTCGATCATGGAGATGGCCATGTCGATCCCCCACGCCTTGGCCGTGGTCTTGATCGAACGGGTCCCGAGGGCCGCCGCCCGGGCCTCGCACCCGACCTGGTCGACCCCGGGGAGGCCATGCAGCCAGGTCGTCAGCGCCCGGTTGGTGAGTCGGCCGACGCCCAGGATGTCGCGAGCCCGCTCCTCGACGCCGACGACGGTAGTCACCGCAGGAGTGTAGTGGGGCCCCGTCCGACCCGTCTCATCGTGCGAGAATGACGGCCACCCCGCCACGATGATCCCGGAGCTGCCTGGCATGGCCCGTTCGACCACCGCGCCCGCGGCCCTACGCACGCTGAGACAGCGTGGGTCGGTGGCCATGGGCATCATCGCCATGGTCCTCAGTGGGGGGATGGCCGTCCTGGCGCTCGTCAGCGGGCAGGCGTCCCTGGTGTTCGTCAGCAGCATGGTCTTGGTGTGCGCCGCCTCGTGGCTGCTGTTCGTGCGGCCCTGTGTCGTCATGACCATGGTGGGGGTGGAGCTGCACAACCCGTTCCGCCGCACCGACATCCCGTGGTCGAAGGTCGACGACGTCGCCGCCCGCTGGAACCTCGAGGTGTGGTCGGGCGACCGGTCATACGCCGCGTGGGCGATCGCCTCGCACATCGAGCGCCCGCAGACCGGAGGGCTGCTCGCCATGGGGCGCCTCGGCTCGCAGGCGGCCCAGGACGCCGCCACCGCGCCGAAGCCGAGCGAGGGCGCCACCGTCGGTAGCGCCTCGCGGCTCATCGAGGACGCGATGGGCGAGTATGCCGAGCTGGTCGCCGACGGTGACTCCGCGGCCGCGGCCGGTCAGGGTGAGCTGACCCGCCGGTGGCAACGGCTGGACGTCACGCTCGTCGTCGTCCCGGCCGTCCTCATCGTGCTCGGGGTCGTCTTCTAGCGGCTCGTCGGGACGTCCTCGGCGCGGCTGTGCCCGGCCTGCCGGGTCGCAGCGGAGGCGAAGCCCAGCCACGAGTGACGGTTGCCCGCCCA
>JBDSYO010000178.1:0-3137 GCA_039925625.1 Lapillicoccus sp.
AGGAAAGTCATGGCATCTCGGGAATTCGGGATTCCCGGATTTCGGGATCTAAGATGCTGTGCTGTCGCGCGGATGGTGAGCCCGGAATCCCGGAATCCCGAAGTCCCCAGATCACTGGATCATCCTCCCGTCGCGGAGCACACGGAGCACGAGGTCTTCAAACGGGACCTCGGTCGTGGCCTGCGCGTAAGCGATTCCGTGTTCGAGACAAAAGGTGCTGGTTCTGGCGAGGAAGCCATCGATCTCCGCGTGGTAGCGCCGAAGCAGCGCTTCGCTGGCGGTGACCTCGCAGGCTTCCCCGGTCTCGCTCTCGATCAGGCGCAGGTCGCCGGTATTGGCGGGCCGGAGTTCCGCCGGGTCGAGCACCTGGATGACGTGGACTTCAAACTGATTGTAGCGGAGCAGCGCGAGCGCTTCTTCGCAGCCCTGCGGGTCGAAAAGATCGCTCAGCACAAACACCAACCCGCGCCGTTTCATCCGCTGGGCAAAGGTCCGCAGGCTCGGCAGCAGGCGCGTCTCGCCCTCCAGGACCGGCGCCGCACGCAGGAAATCGAGCACCTTATGAAACTGGCTCTTGCCCCGGCACAGGCCAAGGTCCTCCTCCAGTCGCGAGGCGAAGTAATGCACGTTCACGCGGTCCAGATTGGCCAGGCCGATGTAGGCGAGGGACGCAGTGATGCGCCGGGCTTGGTCGAACTTGCTCATCCGGTCGCCGCCGTCCGGAGGCGTCCAGCGCATCGAGGCGCTGGCGTCGAGGAGGAAGGAAATATCGAGGTCCTGCTCCTGCTCGAAGAGCTTGATAAACAGGCGGTCGAGTCGCCCGTAGATGTTCCAGTCGATCGAGCGCAAGTCGTCGCCGGTCGTGTAGTTGCGGTAATCGGCACCGACGTCGAGGGTCGACATGACCAGCCCGGCGCCGTTGCCGATGATGCCGACGTCGCCGTCGAGCTTGACGTAGTTGAGGTTCTTGGCCTTGGCCGCCGCCTCGAGGGGGTCGGCCGAGGCCGCGTCCTCGAGGGCTGCGTGGTCCTCGTGGCGGAAGGCGGCGTTCTCGTCGAGGGTGACCTTGCCGTCGATGGCGACGATGGAGCCGTCGGACGTCTTGACCAGCGGGTTGACCTCCACGAGCGTGGCGTCTTCCTCGCGGTAGACGTCCCACAGCCGCTGGATGACCTCCGCGATGGTGCCCTTGTCGGCCTCGTCGAAGCCGGCCGCGTCGACGATCTCGCGGGCCTTCGCGGCGTCGATGCCGGTGTTGGGGTCGACCGGTATGCGCGCGAGGGCGTCGGGGCGCTCGACCGCCAGCTCCTCGATCTCCATGCCACCCTCCTTGCTGCACATGGCGAGGTAGGTGCGGTTGGCCCGGTCGAGCAGGACCGAGAAGTAGTACTCCTCGGCGATCGAGGCGCCCTGGGCCACCATGACCCGGTGCACGGTGTGGCCCTTGATGTCCATGCCGAGGATGGCCTCGCCGGCCGCCTGCGCCTCGGCAGGGCTCTTGGCCACCTTGACGCCGCCAGCCTTGCCGCGGCCACCCGTCTTGACCTGGGCCTTGACGACGACGACGCCGCCACTCTTGGGCCCGATCTCCTCGGCCGCCGCCCGTACGGCGTCGGCGGTGTCGGCCACCACCCCGGCCAGCACGGGCACGCCGTGGGCCTCGAACATGTCTCGCGCCTGGTACTCGAACAGGTCCACGCCGGCCATCCCATCGTCGGAACTCGTCGCCACATCGGTCGACCAGCCGGTCACGCCTGCGAGCGGCGGGTTCCGGCGGCCCGACTCAATCGGCCGCCCAGGTCGCGGCGGACTCGGTGGGCCGGCCGTCCGCTTCGTCCGGTTGGTTCGTGCGGTGGGCGGACGGAAATCGGTGCGGTCCAGAGCACGAACCGGAGGCGGGTCAGCCGATGGTGACGGCCTGCCCGTCCGGGACGAGCAACACCCACGCGGGGCCCGACGCCATGGCGACCGGCTGCCCGTTCGCGGTGTAGGCGGTCGGGGCGCTCGCCTGGGGCCGCGACCACTGAGCGGTCCACTGCTGTCCGTCGCGCAGGACGACGGCCGGCCCCTGGCCGACGAGGTCCATGACGGGCGTCTGGGCGCCGTTGACGTCGCGGTTGTCACTGAGGTGGGTCGGGACCTTCTGGATCACGACCGTCGCGGCGGTGTGCCGGGCCCCGTCGGCGTCGATGTCCGGCCGGCCGTCGGTGGTGACGAGGTAGGTGCGGCTTCCGGCGTCCCAGTCGAGCCGCACCGAGGCCGCGGGCCACGCGGTCGACACCGAGGTGGCGGGCGTCCCGCCGGCCGAGGGCGGTCCGAACCGGAACCCGGGGTCGCTCGGCGTGGGCCCGGTGCCGGCGCGGGCCAGCAGGGTCGCCGTGCTGCCGATGACGTTGTAGGGCGCCGTGCGGTCACCGGCCCGGCGGTAGCCCCGAGAGGACGCCTCGTAGGAGAGCGTGGCCAGGTCGGCGGCGTCGACCACCGACCGCGTGAAGGCCGAGCCGCCGGAGTAGGCCAGGGCGATGTGGCCCCAGCTGGCGAGCAGCATCACGTCCGACTCCCGGGCACTGCGGATCGGTCCGACCTCGGCCGGCAGGCCGCCGGGCGCCGCAGTGGAGAAGACGGCCATGACTCGGGTCAGGCCGCCCTCGACCGGTTCGACGTAGACCGCGACCGCGTGGTCGACGCCGAGCCGGGGCCGGGAGCCGGCGGTGTTGTCGATCTTCACCGCGAGCACGGTGCCCACCGGCAGGGAGGCCAGCGCCGGCGCGCTCGGGGCGGCGGGCGCGGGCGAGCTCGTGGTGGGGGGCACCGGAGCGGTGGTGGGGGCCGGGGTGGTGGAGGTCGGTATGCCGGTGGCCGTCGTCGCGGCCGGGGCGGCCGGCGACGGCGGCGAGCTCGTGCAGGCGGCGGTGACGGCCAGGCCCAGCGCCGGGCCGGCCAGGGCGCGCAGGACGGAACCGGTCAGTCGGCGGCGTCTGGCCGAAAGGTGCCACGGCAACCCGGGGTCATTGAGGGCCAACACGGGCCGGGACTCTAGGACATCTGCTTGAGTGGCCGTCAGGTAAGCCGTCAGGGTGCGCAGATCGCCCTGCCGGCCGACCTGGTTGTGGGGCCGCAGCCCCTCGGCGGCCCCA
>JBDSYO010000179.1:0-4451 GCA_039925625.1 Lapillicoccus sp.
CCGGGGACCTGACCGACGGGACCCGGCCGGAGTGGGAACATGGCGGCCGTGACCGCGACGGAGCTAGGAACGGCCCTCGCCGCATACCCGCCCTTCGACGCCCTGTCGCCGGCCGCGCTCGAGGCCGTCGTCAGCGCGTCCAGCGTGCACGCGTACGCGCCGGGCGAGCTCGTGCTGGACGCCTTCGCCAACCCCACGACCGAGGTCTACGTCATCCTCACCGGCCGGGTCGACCTGTGGAAAGACGCCCGCGCGGACGGGCTGCCGGCCGACGAGCGGCTCGGTCCCGGAGGGGTGTTCGGGTTCTCGGCGATGCTCACCGAACGGTCCGTGGGGCCCCGGGCCCTCGCCTCCGCCGACGACACTCAGGTGGCCGTCGTCCCGGCGCGGGCCGTGCGCCCGGTGTTCGCGTCGCAGCGCGGCGCCCGCTTCCTCGCCGAGCAGTTCGCCCGGCCCCAGCCCGCCGCCGGCCGAACGCCGACCTACAGCACCGTGGACGAGCTGGTGCGACGCACCCCGCTCATGGTCGACGCCGCCGACCCCGTGGCCGTCGTCGCCCGGGCCATGACCGACCAGTCCTGGCCGTGCGCGGTCGTGCGCACCCGGGAGGGGGTGTACGGCCTGGTCACCGACGCCGTGCTGCGTCGACGGGTCCTCGCCGAGGGGCTGCCGGGGACCACCCCGGTGGGTGCGGTCATGGACCCCGACCCGCCCACCGCGGTGCTCGGCGAGTCGGCGGTCGAGGGGCTCATCCTCCTGCTCGACCGCGACGCCGACGACCTGCTGGTGCTCGACCGGGCCGGTCGGCTCCACGGGGTGGTCGGCATCCGCGACTTCGCCATCTCGCCCACGACGGCCGGGGTCTCGCTGCACGAGCAGCTGCGCCGGGCGGGGACCGTCGAGGAGCTCGTCGACCGGGCTCGACGGTCGACGGCGGTCCTCGAGGACCTGTTGGCCCGAGGCCTGACCTCCGGCCGCGTGGTCGCGGTCTATGCCTCGATCCTCGACACGCTGGTGCGACGCGCGCTGGCCCTGGTGTTCGCCCAGCATCCCGAGCAGTCGGTGGACGCCTTCACCTGGATCGCCCTCGGCTCCAACGGCCGGCGCGAGGCCCTGCTCAGCTCGGACATCGACTCGGCCGTGGCCTTCGACGACGCGCTACCGGAGCCGGAGCAGGACGCCTACCGGGCGGCCTTCGCCGAGGTGGACGTCGTCCTGGGCCGAGCCGGGGTGCGCCGGGACGAGCACGGGGTGTCGGCGGCCGACCCGCTCTTCTCGCGTACCAACAGCCAGTGGCGCCAGGCGGCCGGCTCGTGGCTGACCCGGCCGGGGGAGGCGAACGGCGCGATGATGACGTCGCTGCTCGTCGACGGCCGGCCCATCCACGGCGACCCCGGCCTGCCGGCGGCGACCGCGGCGTTCGGCGACCTGCGGCGACACCCCGCGACGCTGCGGCTGCTCCTGGAGGAGTCGCTCGCCTACCGGGCCCGGATGCGCTCCATCCGCGAGCGGCTCACGAGGCGGCCCGAGACCTTCGAGGTCAAGACCCACGCGGTGGTCCCGCTGGTCAACATCGCCCGCTGGTCCGCGCTCGCCGTGGGCTCGTCGGCCCTGCCCACCGTCGAGCGGCTGCGCGAGGTGGCGGGCTCCGGGTCGGCCATGCTGCCGGCCGACCGGGCCGACGCGATGGTGGAGGTGTTCGGGCAGCTGCAACGGCTGCGGCTGCGCTACCAGCTCATGCAGCGCGCCCAGGGTGACCGCCCCTCCGACCTGCTGACCCTCGACCGGCTGTCCCCCATCGACCGCAGCCTCGTGGCGGAGGCGGTCCGTGAGATCGCCGCGACCCAGCGGCGGATGACCAACGTCGCGGCGTACGTGCCCGCCGAGGGGTGGTCCGGGCCGTAGGAGACCCCTGTTGGCGCGGCGGCATACGGTCGGCCCATGACCGACGACGACATCGACACCACGCTGCGCGACTTCCGCCGTCTCATCGAGGCTCTGATGCAGCGGATGCCCGACGAGGGCGGTGGTCCCGACCTGCTGGAGCTCCTCCACGACCATCTCGGCGTTCCTCCCGACGGCCTCGCGGTGACGAGCGAGGAGGTGCCTCCCCACCGGATGGTCGACGCGGACATCGCGATGGCGGAGATCGCCGGCCGAGACCCGGAGCGCCGCATCGTCGGCCTGGGCGGCGGCGACATGCGCCACCACCTCACCCTGGGGGACCACCTGCAGCACGCCCGCATGGGCCGCGGTCGGGTGGTCGCGCAGGTGGACTACGACCAGAAAGCCACCGGACCGGGTCCGGAGGACCATCGCAACGTCGTATCTCTGGGGCTCTGGCTGTTCCGCTACCGCGGGCGGCCGGTCGTCGTCCGTCAGCAGTCGGCCAAGCCGCAGGGGATGCGTCCGGTGGGTTCGCTCGACGTGCTGGCTGTCGACCGGGCCGACGCCGAGGCCCTCGTGGCCGAGGTGCGCGCCCTCATGGACGAGCACAGCGTCTTCCGCGGCCAGGTCGTCACCTTCTCGCGCGACCCCTACGGCAACGGGCTCGCCGGCGTGACCTTCCTCGAGCGCCCGGATCTGGACAACGACGACGTGGTGCTGCCCGAGGGCCTCCTGGCGCGGATCTCCCTGCACGTCCTCGGCATCGCCGAGCACCGGGACGCGCTGCGCGCCCACGGCCAGCACCTCAAGCGGGGCGTGCTCCTCTACGGGCCTCCCGGCACCGGCAAGACGCACACCATGCGCTACCTGCTGAGCGCAAGCCGGGGGACGACCGCAGTCCTCCTGAGCGGCGGTTCTCTCGAGTTCATCCACGACGCAGCCAAGGTGGCCCGCGCCCACCAGCCCGCGATCGTCGTGCTCGAGGACTGCGACCTCGTTGCCTCCGACCGGTCCTTCGGGCCGCAGGCCAAGCCGTTCCTGTTCGAGGTGCTCGACGCCCTCGACGGCCTCGACAGTGACGCCGACGTCGTCTTCCTCTTGACCACGAACCGGGTCGAGGACCTCGAGCGAGCTTTGACCCAACGGCCCGGCCGGGTCGACCTTGCCGCTGAGATACCGCTCCCCGACGAGTCCGGGCGACGGGGCCTGCTCCGCCTGTATGCCGGTGGCCTGTTCTCCGACGCCGGCCTGGCTGCTGCCGCTGCCCGGTCCGACGGGACCACGGCCTCGTTCGCCAAGGAGCTGGTGCGTCGAGCGGTGCTGGTCGCCGCCCGCCGGGGTGCGGGGGACGCGCCGACCGACGCCGACCTCGCCGACGCCATGGACGGCCTGCAGTCCGATGCCGAGTCGCTCACCCGCAGCCTCCTCGGCACCCCCGGTGCGGATGCCCTCGAGCCGAGGGGACCGGGTCCCTGGGGTCCGGGTGGCCCAGGGCGACCCGGGGGTCCGCCCTACCCGTCGGGCACCTTCGTCGGCCGTGGTCGCTAGCGCCACGACGATCCCTGTCGGCGCGGCGGCATACGGTCGCCGGATGACCGACGCCACCACCGCCCGACGCCCCGTGACCGACGTCGGCGAGGCGTTCCTGAGGCTCCATACCGCCGGCCGGCCGCTGCTGCTGCCCAACCCGTGGGACGCGGGGTCGGCCCGGCTCCTCGAGGCCCTCGGCTTCGCCGCGCTGGCGACCACGAGCGGCGGGTTCGCCGGCACCCGCGGGCGGGTCGACGGGTCGGTCACCCGCGACGAGGCCCTGGCCCACGCCGCCGAGGTCGTCGCCGCGGTGACGGTGCCGGTCAGCGCCGACCTCGAGAACGGCTTCGCCGACGCACCGGACGCCGTCGCCGAGACGGTGCGGCTCGCCCTCGACACCGGGCTGGCCGGTTGCTCCGTGGAGGACTGGGACCCCCGACGCGAGGAGACGTACGCGCCGTCGCTGGCGGTCGAGCGGGTCGCGGCCGCCGCGGAGGCCGCGCACGGCGGTCCGCGTCGGCTGGTCCTCACGGCGCGCACCGATGCCCACCTGCACGGGGCCCGTGACCCGGAGGACCTCGACGCGACGATCGCGCGGCTACAGGCGTTCGAGGCCGCGGGCGCCGACGTCCTCTACGCCCCGGGGGTCCAGAGCGAGGCGGGGATCCGGCGCATCGTCGCGGCGGTGTCGCGGCCGGTCAACGTGCTGGCCCTGGCCACTGCCCCGCCGGTCGCTCGGCTCGCCGAGCTGGGAGTGGCCCGGGTCTCCACCGGGGCGGGGCTGTTCTGGGCCGCGATGGGTGGGCTGGTCACCGCCGCCACGGCGCTGCGCGACGAGGGCACGTATGCGTTCTGGGACACCGTGGGCCCGGCGCGCGAGGCGGCAGCCTCGGCGTTCACCCGCAGCCACAGCGTGCCGTCGGAGAAAAACACTGGTGAGTGAGTGCTCACTCATCTAGGCTGCCGGACGTGACCCCGCGAGCCACCGCCCTGCCCCCGACCCAGCGCCGGGTGTCGATCGTGCGCGCGGCGCT
>JBDSYO010000180.1:0-5371 GCA_039925625.1 Lapillicoccus sp.
CGCCGCGGTCGTGGGCGTGCCACTCGGGATCCTCGCCGCCATGGGGCCGCGCTGGCTCGGCGAGCTCGTCATGCGCACCAACGACCTGCTGCTCGCCTTCCCCGCCCTGCTGCTGGCCATCATGTTCAGCGCCATCTACGGCGGCTCGACGTTCGTCGCCATGCTGGCCATCGGCATCGCCACCGTGCCGAGCTTCGCCCGGCTCGTGCGCAGCGGCGCCCTGCAGGTCATGCGCACCGAGTACGTGCTCGCGGCCCGGGCGGCCGGACGCCGCCCGTTCGCCAACGGCCTGCGCCACGTACTGCCCAACGTCGCCGGGCTCGTCATCGTGCAGTCCTCCGTCTCCTTCGCGATCGCCGTGCTCGCCGAGGCGGCCCTGTCCTTCCTCGGGCTCGGCACGCCCGCGCCCACCCCGTCGTGGGGGCGGATGCTCCAGGAGTCGCAGGAGCTGCTCTTCGTCGCGCCCCGGCTGGCCGTCGTGCCGGGGGTCGCCATCGCGCTGGCGGTGCTCGGGTTCAACCTCCTCGGCGACGGCCTGCGTGACGTCCTCGATCCCCGGTTGGAGGACCGGCGGTGACCCACAGCGCCAGTTCGGACCCTGCCCCGGTCGTCGAGGTGCGGTCGCTCGCTGTGCGGGTGCGTGACCTGACGCTGGTCGACGATGTGACCTTCGCGGTGGGCCGCGGCGAGCGGGTCGGGCTTATCGGGGAGTCCGGGTCGGGCAAGTCCCTCACCGGGCTGTCCCTGCTCGGCCTGCTGCCCGAGGACCTCGTGGCGACGGGTTCGGTATGCCTGACCCGCCCGGGGCTGGAGGTCGTCGGCGCCCCGGAGCGGGCCCTGTCGAAGGTGCGGGGCCAGGACGTGGCGATGGTCTTCCAGGAGCCGATGACCGCGCTCAACCCCACCATGCGCGTGGGGGAGCAGGTCGCGGAGGCCATGACGATCCACGGCACCGTCGGCGGTCGCGACGAGGCCCGCCGGAGGGCGGTGGAGCTGCTCGACCAGGTGCGGCTGCCCGACCCGGGCGAGGCGGCCCGGGCCTACCCCCACCAGCTCTCCGGTGGACAGCGACAGCGGGTCGTTCTCGCCATCGCCCTGGCCAACGACCCGGAGCTGCTGGTCTGCGACGAGCCCACGACGGCGCTCGACGTCACCGTGCAGGCCCAGGTGCTCGACCTCATCGTGCGTGGGGTGGAGGCGCGCGACGCCGCACTGCTGCTCATCACCCACGACCTGTCGGTGGTGGCGACCGCATGCGAGCGGGTGCTCGTCATGTACGGCGGGCGGCTCGTGGAGGCCGGCCCCGTCGACCAGGTCTTCACCCGGCCCCGGCACCGCTACACGGAGGGGCTGCTGGCCGCGTCGGACCTCACCGGCGGGCCGGCGGGACGGGGCCGACGGCGTCGGCTGACGACCATCGCCGGCACCGTGCCGCCCGCGGGACGGTTCCCGGACGGGTGCGTGTTCCGGACTCGGTGCCCGCACGCCACCGCGGAGTGCTCGGCCCCCCCGGCCTGGAGCTCGGACGACCCGTCGTCCGGCTATGCCTGCCACCACCCCGCGCCCGACTCCCCACCCGTTCGTGCTCTGGACCGCACCGAAAAAGGGTCGCTCCAGAGCACGAACCGATCGGGGGAGGGGAGTGACCGAGCGCGCGGCGGTGCGCGCGAAGGTGCGGGCGACGGAGCGCCGGTGATCTCGGTGCGCGATCTCGTGCGGACCTACCAGCGGCCACGGCGCTCGCTGTTGCACGCCGGTGCCGCGGTGCCCGCGCTGAGGGGGGTCGGCTTCGAGGTCGCGGCGGGGGAGCGGTTCGGCATCGTCGGCGAGTCGGGGTGCGGCAAGTCGACCCTGCTGCGTATCCTCGCCGGCCTCGACCAGCCCACCTCCGGTGCGGTCCTCGTCGACGGCACCGACATCGCGGGCCTGCCGGAGCGGCGGCTGGGGTTCCTGCGCGAGCGGCAGCAGCTCGTGTTCCAGGACCCCATGGGGTCGCTCGACCCCCGGATGCGGGTGCGCGACATCATCGCGGAACCCTTGGTGGCCCAGGGGCACTCAGCCCCTCGGGAGCGGGTGTCCGGGCTGCTCGAGGAGGTCGGGCTCTCGGACTCGGCGCTCGACCGCTATCCGCACCAGTTCTCCGGCGGGCAGCGGCAGCGCATCGCCATCGCCCGTGCCTTGGCGCCGCGCCCGGGGATCCTCCTCGCCGACGAGCCGGTGAGCGCTCTCGACGTGTCGGTGCGGGCCCAGGTGCTCAACCTCATCGGCGACCTCGTCGACGAGCTCGCCCTCACCCTGGTCTTCGTGTCGCACGACCTCTCGGTGGTCCGCCACCTCTGCGACCGGGTGGCCGTGATGAGCGAGGGTGAGATCGTCGAGATCGGCCCGGTCGAGCAGATCTGGGAGCATCCCCGACACCCCTATACGCAGCGCCTGCTCGCAGCCGTGCCCACCATCGCCAAGGCTCTCGGCGGCGCGACGACGGCCGACCTCGTTACGACCCTGACCCCGGACCTTGCTCGCCCCCACTCCCAGGAGGACACCGATGTCACAGCCTCATCCTGACGGCACGCTCGCCGACCGCCCCGACTACGGGCGGCTCTTCCGGCTCGACGGGCGCACCGCCGTCGTCGTGGGCGGCGGCAGCGGGATCGGCCGCGAGGGCGCGTTGGCGCTCGCCGCCCAAGGCGCCACCGTCGTCTGCGCCGACCGCGACGTCGCCGCCGCCCAGGCCACCGTCGACCTCGCCACCGGGGGCGACGGGTGGGGTGAGCTGCGCGCCTACGAGCTGGACGTGCTCGACGAGTCCGCCGTGGCCCGGGCCGTGACCGAGATCGGCGTCGTCGACGTGCTCGTCTACAGCGCGGGCACCAACGTGCGCAAGCGGGTGCTCGACTACACCACCGAGGACTTCGACCGCGTGATCGGCCTCAACCTGCGTGCCGCGTTCACCACGGTGCGCGCCTTCGCGCCCGGCATGGCGGAGCGGGGACGGGGGAGCATCATCGGCCTGGGGTCGATTCGCTCGGTCACCGTCGAGCCCGGTCAGAGCATGTACGCCGCGACGAAGGCCGGTCTGCTGCAGCTGTTCCGCACGGTGGCGGCCGAGCTCGGCCCCAGCGGCGTGCGGGCCAACGTCGTCGCCCCGGGGGTGGTGCGGACCCCGCTGACCGGCCAGATCATGAAGGACGAGGGCTGGGCCGACGCCTACGCGCAGAAGAACGCCTTCGGTCGGTGGGCCGAGCCGTCCGAGCTGGCCGGCGCCATCGTGTTCCTCGCCTCCGACGCAGCGTCGTACGTGACCGGCACCCAGATCGTCGTCGACGCCGGCTGGACGGCGATCGACGGCCGCTACACCCCGCCGAGCTGAGTCACGTTGCCGCGCAGCGCTGCTCGGCCGGCGTTCGTCCTGCACGACCACCGCAAGCCGAGGCCGCACTTCGACCTGCGGCTGGAGCAGGACGGTGTGCTCAGGTCGTGGGCGGTGCCCCGGGGGTTGCCGACGACCGTGCGGCAGAACCGGCTGGCCATCGCGGTGCCGGACCACGCCATGGACCACGTCGGGTACACCGACGCCGACAAGAGCATCGCCGACACGGGGTGGTGGCAGGAGGAGTCGCGCGACGACCGCCGGATCGTCTTCGTGCTGCACGGGCGCGAGGGCTCACGGCGCTACGCCCTCATCGACACCGGCGACGGCTGGCTGCTCCACCTCACGAAGGAACAGCCAGCCTGAGCCTCAGCGGTTCAGAGGCTCAGAGGTTCAGAGGCTCAGAGGCTCAGAGGCTCGAGGAGCGCTGCCAGAGGTTGATGCCCGCGTCGACCGCATACCGGTCGATCTTGCGCAGCTCCTCGGAGGTGAAGTCGAGGTTCTTCGTCGCCGCCAGGCTGTCCTCGAGCTGCGTGACACTCGAGGCCCCGATGAGCACCGAGGTGACGCGCGCATCGCGCAGCACCCAGGCCAGGGCCATCTGCGCCAGTGACTGGCCGCGGGCCTTGGCGAGGCGGTTCAGGGACCGCACGTGCTTGAGAGCGCCCTCGCTGAGAAGCTTGGGGTCGAGTGACTTGCCCTGCGCCGCACGGGAACCCGCCGGTATGCCCTTGAGGTACTTGTCGGTCAGCATCCCTTGGGCGAGCGGGGAGAAGGCGATGCAGCCGACGCCGTTGACCCCGAGGACGTCGAGGAGGTCCTCTTCGACCCAGCGGTTGAGCATCGAGTAGGACGGCTGGTGGATGAGCAACGGCGTGCCCATCTGGCGCAGGATGTCGACCGCCTGCTGGGTGCGCTCGCCGGAGTAGGAGGAGATGCCGACGTAGAGCGCCTTGCCCTGCCGCACGGCGGAGTCGAGGGCGCCCATCGTCTCCTCCAGGGGCGTCGTCTCGTCGAACCGGTGGCTGTAGAAGATGTCGACGTAGTCGACGCCCATCCGGGCCAGCGACTGGTCGAGCGAGGACAGCAGGTACTTGCGGGACCCGCCGCCCGAGCCGTAGGGCCCGGGCCACATGTCGTAGCCGGCCTTGGTCGACAGGACGAGCTCGTCGCGGTAGCGCCGGAAGTCCTGGGCGAAGATGGTTCCGAAGTTGCGCTCGGCCGAACCGTAGGGCGGGCCGTAGTTGTTGGCGAGGTCGAAGTGCGTGACGCCGAGGTCGAAAGCTCGTCGCAGCGTGGCCCGCTGGTTGTCGAGCGTCACGTCGTCGCCGAAGTTGTGCCAGAGCCCGAGCGACACCGCGGGCAGGTCGAGCCCGCTGGCGCCGGTGCGGCGGTAGGGGAGGGAGTCGTAGCGCGAACGCAGGGCCTGGTAGTCATCGGCGTTGAGGGGCATGGGCCCATCCTGCCGCGCCGCCGTCGTGAGGGCGACCGGCCGGATGGGCCCGCGAGCGGGCTGGCACCGGTACGAGCCGGCTGCTCAGGGGGGTGAGCACCCAGAACCGGAACATGTCGTGCCCGATCGGGGCCTCCAGGACCGCACCGAAGCCTGCTTGTGACGCATACCGCCGCAGGGCGTCCGGGCGCATCAGCGCGCCGGTGCCGGCCGACCCCCGCTCGGACAGACCGACGGGCAGGCCGTGCAGGACGCTGGATCCGTAGAGCAGCCGCTCCATCTCGGGGCGTCGGGCGTGAACGCGTCGAGCGTGCGCTCGTCGACGACGACGACCCGCCCGCCCGGGCGCAGGGCGTCGCGCGCGGTGGTCAGGGCCTCCACGGGGTGGCCCATGTCGTGCAGCGCCTCGAAGAAGAAGACAACGTCCACCGACCCCGCGAACCGGCCCTCCGCCGGCTCCGACGCTCCCCGGACCTCGAAGCGCACGCGGTCGGCGACGTCGGACCTCGCGGCGTTTGCGGCGGGCGTCGGCGACCGACGCCTCGGCG
>JBDSYO010000181.1:0-5952 GCA_039925625.1 Lapillicoccus sp.
GGAGGGGGCCGCCGCCGAGATCGACGCCGCCCCCGACGACCTGGACGCCGCGGTCCTTCGCGCCCGCCGGGTGCGGGCCGTGGTCGAGACTGCGGCGACGGCGACCCTCGACCACGTCGGCCGGGCGCTCGGAGCCGCCCCGCTCGCGCTTGACGAGGAGCACTCGACTGCGGTGTCCGACCTCATGGTCTACCTGCGCCAGAGCCACGCCGAGCGCGACCTCGCGGCGATCGGCCGGGCGGCTGCCGCCACCGTCGCCGACGGGGGCACCAGCACGTGACGGCATCCAACGGGCACCGGCTGGGCGTCGTCGACGAGGCGGGCCGAGGCACTCCCGCATGGGCCTGGCGGGGGTGGGCCGACCAGGCTCCCGACCTCGGTCTCTCCGGCTGGCGTGACGTCGTCGTCGTGGCGCCCCACCCCGACGACGAGGTGCTCGGCGTGGGAGGGCTGATCCGGCGTCTGGTGCGCGACGGCGTCCGCGTGCGGGTCGTCGCGGTGACCGACGGGGAGGGTGCGCCGGCCCCGCGGGGATGGTCGCCCGAGCGGCTGGCCACGGAACGGGTCATCGAGGCAGTGGCCGCCTGCGGCGCGCTCGGCGTCGACCCCCCACATCGGCTGGGTCTTCCGGATGGCCGGGTGGGCGAGCACGAGGCGGCGCTGACCGAAGCCCTGTCGCGGCTCCTGAGCCCGAGCACCCACTGCCTCGCCACCTGGCGGTCGGACGGGTACCCCGACCACGAAGCCACTGGCCGCGCGGCGGCGGCGGCCTGCGCACAGACCTCCGCGGCGCTAGTGGAGTACCCCGTATGGATGTGGCACTGGGCCGCGCCCGACGACCCGGCGGTGCCCTGGGAGCGGGTGCACCGCGTCGCCCTCACGCCGCAGGAGCGGGAGGCCAAGGCCGTTGCCGTCGCCCGCCATGGCACCCAGCTCGACCCCCCTGCTCCGGGCGTCGACCCGGTGCTCCCGCCGTTCGTCGTCGAGCGGCTGGTCACGTCCTACGAGATGGTGATGCGGTGAGACGCGACTACTTCGAGGGCATGTATGCCGCGAACCCCGACCCGTGGGGGTTCGAGACCCGTTGGTACGAGCAGCGCAAGTACGCCCTGACGCTCGCCGCCCTCACCCGGGCCCACTACGGGTCGGTGTTCGAGCCGGGCTGCTCCATCGGCGTCCTCAGCGCCGAGCTGGCCCGGCGCTGCGACCGGCTGCTCTCGTGCGACCTCGTCGACGTGGCGGTGGTGCAGGCGCGGGCCCGGCTCGACGCCCTCCCGGGCGACCACGCGGCGACCCAGGTGCGGCAGTGGGACGCCCACGACGACTGGCCGGCGGGGGTGGTCGACCTCGTCGTCGTCAGCGAGATGCTCTACTACCTCGACGCCGACGACGCGGCGGCCTTCATGCGCCGGGCGGCCGACCACCTCGCGGACTCCGGCGAGATCGTGCTGGTCCACTGGCGGCAACGCGTTCCCGAGTACCCGCTCACCGGCGACGAGGCTCACGAGATTGCCTGTGCGACAAGCGGTCTCGTGGTGGTCGGCCACTACGACGACGACGACCTGCGGCTGGATGTGCTGGCCCGCCCCGGGTCGCCGACCGTGGCCGACCGCGAAAGCCTGCGCGACTGATCGCGGAGGTGGTGCGCCTCCGCCGGTCAGGCGCGCGGGTTCGGGTCCTCCCGGGTGACATCGCGGAAGTGCACCCGCATGGTGCGTACGGTCACCGGGAGCGGCACCGGGCCGAGCAGCTCGGCCAGCCGCCGTCGGGTCAGCTCGCGCACCCGGTCGGCCATCGGGACCAGCGCGACGCCGTACTGCGCCACGAGCTGCACCACGACCCCGGCGAGACGGTCGTCCTGGCGCACCTCGAGATCCACTTGGGCCACCGCCGAGCCCCGCACGGCCCCGTCGATGGTGGCCCGCAGGTCACTGACGACGACCTGGTCGCTGACGTAGACCGGGCCCGACCGGCCCTCGGCCCGCAAGGGGCGCGTCCGGCGTCGCGCGGTCAGCGCGGTGGCCACGATCTGGTCCGAGACCTCGACCCAGCGGGCATCGAGCCGCTGGCGGGACTGGGTGGCGGCCCGGTCGAGGGCAGCCGAGCGCGCTGCGGCCTCCGGCGGCGCCTCGGGGCGCCCCGGTGCCGGGCGGTCGTTGCTCACGTCCATTGGTTCATCCTGACCGCCAAGGTACGTCGTGCCCGGGCCAGCTGACCCCGAACGACGGTGACCGTGGTGTCTAGCGTCGTGGCGATCTCGGTGTACGAGAGACCTTCCTGCTCGGCGAGCACCCAGCACGCCCGCTGGCGCCAGGGCAGCTCACCGAGAGCGAGCACCAGTGCCCGGTGCAGCTCCTCCGCGGTGGCGGCGGCCTCGGGGTCGTCCGGCGAGCGGCCGACGAGGGGGGTGAGGATCTCGTCGTCGACGGCCACGGGACGCCGCCGTCGCCTCAGGGCGAGGGCCTCGTTGGCGACGATCCGGAAGAGCCAGGTGCGCAGGGTCGACTCGCCGCGGAACCGCGGCAGCTCCCGCCACACCTTGGCCAAGGCGTTCTGCACGGCGTCCTCGGCGTCCTGCACGTGGTGGTCGAGCATCGTGGCGGCGTAGCGGAACATCCCGGGACCGTGGCGGCGCACGATGGTCGCGAACGCGACGCGGTCGCCGAGGGCGGCGAGCCGCACCAGGGTCTCGTCCGGAGCGGCGACCAGGTCTTCGGCGGTGGGGTGGACCGGCGCGGCGAGGTCACTCACCCGTCCCCGCCCCCGCCTTCAGCCTGACCGTGACTCACGTCACAACACTAGTTGTCCGCGGCGCGTGACATTCCGCCGCCGTAGGGCATCCAACAGTCGAGTGGGCATCACCCTCTGCCCTTCCACAGCACCGACCGCCGATGGCGCCTCTGCCCGGCATACCAAGGAGATCCACGTGAGCGACCAGACCACCCCCCCTTCGAACGGTTCCGGCGACACCGACGTCGCGGCCCTCGACAGCGGCCAGGGCCGCACCACCATCGCCGACGTGGTCGTTGCCAAGATCGCCGGTATCGCGGCTCGGGAGATCTCCGGCGTCCACGACCTCGGCGGCGGCGCGGCCCGCGCGGTCGGCGCCCTGCGCGAACGCATCGGCGGCCCGGTCAGCGCCGGCGGCAGCTCCACCCAGGGCGTCTCGGTCGAGGTCGGCGAGCGTCAAGCCGCGATCGACCTGCAGCTCGTCGCCGAGTACGGCGTCTCGATCTCCGACCTGGCCGAGGACATCCGCCAGAACGTCATCCAGGCCGTCGAGCGGATGACCGGCCTCCAGGTCACGCAGGTCAACATCGAGGTACAGGACGTCCACGTCCCCACCGACGACGACTCGGCCGACACCGCGACCCAGGAACCGCGCGTCCAGTGAGCACCCCGGCTCCGGCTGCCGGGTCGGCGGCCGTGACGCTCGCCGACCGGGTCCACGACGCGGTGCTCGCTCTGCCCGGAGTCTCCGACCTGCACCCCGGCTCGTTCGGCGAGGTGGCGACGTATGCCGCCGGCCGCCGGGTGGTCGGGGTGCGGGTCCGCCCGGCCCGCACGGAGATCCATGTCGTCACCGCCTGGGGGTCACCGGTCCTCGAAACGGCCGACGCGGTGCGTCGCACCGTCGAGACCCTCACCGGTACGCCGGTCGACGTGTTCGTCGAGGACGTCGCCGCACCGCCGGCTGCGTTCTCCGCACAACCCCCGGCCACCCCCGAACCCCGCACCCGCCCCCGTCGCACCAGGAGCACGTCATGACCACGTCCACCATCGGCCTCCTCGCCGGCCTGCTGCTCGGCGTCGCCGCCGCGGCCGGCGGCTTCGTCGGCTTCCTCATCGCCCTCGTGCTCGGCGTCGTCGGCTACCTCGTCGGTGGCCACTACGACGGGGAGGTCAACCTCGGGGCCCTCTGGGGTGGCCGCCGCCGTGGCTGACGCGCCCTCGGCGCCGCCCTCCACGCCCGATACGGCCCTCGCCCCGGCGCGGACGCGCGGGAGCTTGACCATCGCTCCCCGGGTCGTCGAGACCGTGGCCACGGCTGCGGTCAACGCCGTCCCCGGCGTCGTGCCGGTCGGCTCCGGCCTCGACGCGGTCGTCGGCCGGCGCTACCCGAAGGTCGCCGCCGACGTCGCGGGCGACCACGCGACCATCCGCATCGACGTGGCCCTCGAGTGGGGCCGCCCCCTGGCGACCACCACGGCGGCCATCCGCGACCGCGTGCACGCTGAGGTCCGTGACCTCGCCGGGGTGCAGGCCGACACCGTCGACGTCACCGTCGCCCGCGTCCTGCTTCCCCACGAGGTCACCTCCGACAACCAGCCCGGGAGGGTCGAATGAGCACCGCCCAGACCGGCCCGAGCCAGCCGGCCACCACCCTGGCGGCGGCCAAGCCGCCCGTCCGTCCCGGCGCCGTGAGCCTGCTCGGTCTGCTGCTCGCCGTGCTGACGACCGCGCTCGGCCTCGTGGCCGTCCGCGACGCGCTGGCCTGGGCCGGCGTCGTCGCCGGCGAGCCGTGGCTGCGCCGGGTCGGCACGGCCGTGAACGGTCAGCAGGCGTCCCCCTGGCTCGTGCCAGTGGCCGTCGTCGTCCTCCTGGTGGGCCTCTGGCTCCTGGTGGTCGCCCTGCGGCCCCGGCCCCGGCCGGCCATCCGACTGCAAGCGCAGACCGGTGTCTACCTGCGCACCAGCGACGTTGCGCGGCTCTCGCGGGGCGCGGCGGAGTCGGTGGGCGGCGTCCTCGGCGCCGGCAGCCGGGCCTCGCGGCGCTCCGTCGACGTCACGGTGACGACGACCGGTGACGACGCGACGCACGCGGCGGTCCAGGACGCCGTCACCCGCCGTCTGTCGGCGCTCGAGTCCCCGCCGAAGGTCACCGTGACGACGCATACCGACACCCCGCGACCCACCGCACCGACCCCGGAAGGAACCACCCGATGAGCCGCGCGACCATCGCCCTCGACCGCGTCGCTCTGGCCCTCGTCGCCCTGGTTCTGCTGGCCGCCGGCGTGGGCGCGCTGGCGTGGTGGAGCGGACGGCTGCCAGCTCTCCCCGCCACCACCGACCTCGGCGCCGTGGCCCCCCTGACCCATCAGCCGTGGTGGCCATGGGCCCTCGGTGCCCTCGGCGTGGTGCTGGTCCTGCTCGGCCTGCGCTGGATGGCGGCGCACCTGCCGGACCGCGGGGTCTCCCGGCTGGTGCTCGCCGGCTCGGACGGCACCGGACGGCTCCTCGTCGACGCGTCGGCCGTCGCCTCCGCAGCGGCCACGCAGCTGGAGCAGACCCCGGGCGTGACATCGGTCCGCGGGATCATGCAGCGCGACCGCGGCCAGCTCGTCGCCCGGTTCAACACCTCGGTCGACCGTCGCGCCGACCTCCATGTCGTGGCGGCCGCCGCCGATGCCGTCACCGCACAGCTGCGCGACGTGCTCCAGCGCGACGACGTCGTGGCGGCCGTCCGGCTCACGGTCAGCCGCTCCGACGCGCCGCCTCCCCGGGTGCGCTGAGGCTCACGCCCGGGTGCGGCGCAGGGACGCCACGAGCTGCATGAACCGGAAGGTCTGCGGCGACCCCGTCGCGGCCGCGTAGGCGTCGACGACGTCGGCCATGAACCGTGGCACCTCCTCGTCGGTCAGCCGCGACGTCCAGGCCCCGAACCCGACGGTGCACCATGCGGTGAACGCCTCGCGCGACCCGAAGTCCCACTCCAGGTCGTCGACGCGCATGCGCTCCACGTCGAGCCCAGCCGCCTCGGCGGTGCTCCTCCACACGGCGGGGTCGGGATGCACGTAGGGGGCAGCGAACCCCTCGAACGCCCGGACCCAGGACGGGCCGCGGGCCACGGTCATTGCCACGTCCTCGAGGCTGGGCCGGGGGCCGGCGCAGACGAACACCGCCAGGCACCGGCCGGGTGGCGTCCCTGCGTGAAGCGCCCGGGCGATGGCGC
>JBDSYO010000182.1:0-4005 GCA_039925625.1 Lapillicoccus sp.
GTAGGGCTTGACGAACGAGACCTGGGGGAGCGACCCGCTCTTGGCGGCGGCCATGAAAGCGGTTTCGTCCTGCAGGTGTGAGCGGCCCGGCGCTCCCACGGCGTAGTTCGCGAAGTAGTTGAACGGCTGGTGATGGAACTGGAACAGCGGTCCGGGGTGGCCGGCGGCCGCGTCGTCCCAGCCTCCCGAGTACCAGTTCCACGAGACGCCGGCGCCGCTCATCCGGTCGCCGATGTTGGGGTATGCCGTGTCGTCGATGAGCGGGATGGTCGCCCCGCCGGCGGAGGGCGGGCTGGACGGCTGGATGGTGTTGACGGCGAAGTTGCCGCAGGCCGCGACGACGTTGTTGGTCCCGTCGGCGCACTTCTGGGTGAGCTGCTTGTCGACAACCGGCGCGGTCGCCGTGTAGAGCGGGTAGCTGGTGGGCATGCCGTTCGCGTCGAGCACCGAGTTGACGCCACCGTTCTTGCCGGCGCTGGTGTCCACGGGCGCCCGCGCGGCGATGAGCCACTGGTGGTTGAGGAACGAGCCGCCGAACGCACCCTGGAAGAAGTTGTCGGCCACGACGTAGTTGGGCGCGCTCTTGCTGTGCAGGTACTGGTAGATCGGCAGCGCCTTGGTGTCGTAGCGACCCATCGTCAGGCCGACCGCGTCGGAGCCCGTGACGTAGCGGTCCTGCTTGCCGCCGTCGATCTGGAACTGCTCCTGGTAGAACCGGTGGACGATGTCGCGGGTGCAGCCGCCGGGCAGGCCGGTGCCGTCGAGGACGCCGTTGGGCGCGAAGACGCCCGGAGCGGGGCACGTCGTGTCGGTGGGCTTGATGTAGTCGTCGATGGTGAACCACTGGTTGCCGAAGTGGCTGGCCGGCACGTTGTGGGTCGGGTCCGTGCACGTGGTCGGCAGGGGGCTGGGCGAGGTGAGGTTGACGTCGTTCTGCCGGAGGCACTGGTAGGGCGTGCCGTCCTGGGCGACCTGGGTGGTCGTCGCGGCCGTGGCGTTCTGCAGTCCGTTGACGACCTGCCCGCCGACGCGCCCCCAGTCGCCGTAGAGGTTGTCGAACGAATGGTTCTCCTCGTAGATCACGACGAGGTTGGTGAAGCCCCCGGGCAGCTGGCCCGGCTTCGGGCGGGCCGCGTCGGCGGGTACGGCAGCGGCGACGACCAGTCCCGCGGCCCCGGTCAGCAGCGCGGCTGCCGTCCAGGGCGTTCTCAGATGTCTCACGACGTCTCCCTTGGGTGCAAAAGGCGAGAGCCCGTCGGATCGGGGTGGCGGGCCACCGACTGACCTTGCCACCAGCGGGGCCCGAGCGGGGGATCCAGCAGGGTCAAGGATCTGGAAACTTTCGGCTAACGGCCGGTGTGATGGGATCGGGGCATGTCGCAGACGGTCAAGGGAGTCATCGCCCGCAGCAAGGGCGCACCGGTCGAGCTCGTGGACGTCGTCGTCCCGGACCCCGGCCCCGGCGAGGCCGTGGTCGCGGTGCAGGCGTGCGGGGTGTGCCACACCGACCTGCACTACCGCGAGGGCGGGATCAACGACGAGTTCCCGTTCCTCCTCGGGCACGAGGCGGCCGGCGTCGTCGAGGCGGTCGGGCCGGACGTGACGTCGGTCGCGCCCGGCGACTTCGTCATCCTCAACTGGCGGGCGGTATGCGGCGTCTGCCGCGCGTGTGCGAAGGGCAAGCCCTGGTACTGCTTCGACACGGCGAACGCCACCCAGAAGATGACGCTCACCGACGGCACCGAGCTGTCCCCGGCCCTCGGCATCGGGGCCTTCGTGGAGAAGACCCTCGTCGCCGCGGGCCAGTGCACCAAGGTCGACGGCGACGCCGACCCGGCAGCCGTCGGCCTGCTCGGCTGCGGGATCATGGCCGGCTTCGGCGCCGCGGTCAACACCGGCCACGTGGCCCGGGGCGACTCGGTCGCCGTCATCGGCTGCGGCGGGGTGGGCTGCGCAGCGGTCGCCGGGGCGTCCGTGGCGGGGGCGACCACCATCGTCGCCGTCGACGTCGACGACCGGAAGCTGGAGTGGGCCACGAAGCTCGGCGCCACGCATACGGTCAACTCCCGGAACGAGGACGCCGTCGAGCGCATCCGCGAGCTGACCGGCGGTCACGGCGCCGACGTCGTCGTGGAGGCGGTGGGTCGCCCGGAGACCTACGAGCAGGCGTTCTACGCGCGCGACCTCGCCGGCACCGTGGTACTCGTCGGGGTGCCGACTCCGGAGGCGACGGTCACGCTGCCGCTCATCGACGTCTTCGGACGTGGGGGCGCGCTGAAGTCCAGCTGGTACGGCGACTGCCTACCGTCGCGCGACTTCCCGATGCTCGTCGACCTCTACCGGCAGGGCCGCTTCGACCTCGGCGCGTTCGTCAGCGAGTCGATCGGGATCGACGACGTCGAGGGCGCATTCGACCGGATGCGGGCCGGCGACGTGCTCCGCTCGGTGGTCCGGCTGTGACCGTCCGCATCGACCGGGCGGTCGTCCCCGGCACGTTCAGCCTCGACGGGGGGACGTGGGACGTCGAGAACAACGTCTGGGTGGTCGGCGACGACGAGGTCTGCATCGTCATCGACGCACCGCACGACGCCGCGCCGATCCTCGAGCTCGTCGCGGGCCGGAAGGTCGTCGCCGTCCTGCTCACCCACGGGCATGACGACCACATCGGCGCAGCGCTCGACCTGGCCGCGGCCACGGGCGCCCCGACCCACCTGCACCCCGACGACCGGATGCTGTGGGACCGCGTGCACGGCGAGCCGCCCCACGTGCCGTTGACGGACGGCGACCGGTTCGACGTCGGCGACGTCACGCTCGAGGTGGTGCACGCTCCCGGACACTCGCCGGGCGCCTGCTGCTTCTACGCCGAGCGGCTCGGCGTCGTCCTCACCGGCGACACGCTCTTCCAGGGCGGTCCTGGGGCGACCGGTCGGTCGTTCAGCGACCACGACACGATCGTCGCCTCGATCCGTGGCCGGCTGCTCACCCTGCCACCGGAGACGCGGGTCCTGACCGGCCACGGTGACGCGACGACGATCGGCGCGGAGACCGCGAACGTCTAGCCCGACCCCACGGGACTGCTCCCTCGGGCATACCTGGGGGTGCCCTGTGGTTGTCGCATCGTGACCGACACCCGATCCCGCGACGTCGACCGGGTGGCGCGGCAGCCGGCGCTGGGCACGGTGGCCACCCTCGTCCTCATCGGCGGCGTGTTCCTGCCGGTCCTGTCGTTCTTCGTCGTCAACGTGGCGCTGCCGGGGATCGGCCAGGGGCTGGGCGCCTCGGCCGCGGGTCTCCAGCTCGTCGTCGGCAGCTACGGCATCGCCAATGCAGCGTTGGTCGTCCTCGGCGGCCGGCTGGGCGACGCCCACGGCCGACGCCGCCTGTTCCTCCTCGGCATGGCCGGGTTCTCACTGGCCGCGCTGGTCTGCGGTCTCGCCCCCAACCTGACCGTCCTGCTCACCGCCCGGGTCCTGCAGGGCGCGCTGGCCGCGCTGATGACGCCCCAGGTGCTCTCGACCATCGGCGCGACCCTTCAGGGCGACTCGCGTACCCGCGCCATCGGCCTGTTCAGCGCTTCCGGTGGCGTGGCCGCCGCCCTGGGGCAGGTGCTCGGCGGCGTCCTCGTCGGCGCCGACCTGTTCGGGCTGGGCTGGCGCAGCGTCTTCCTCGTGTTCGTCCCCGTCGGGCTGGCCAGCCTCGCCGCGGCCTGGCGGCTCATCCCGGAGACCCGGGCCAGCGAACGGCTGCCGCTCGACGCCCTCGGCGCGGTGATCCTCGGCACCACGCTGGTCCTCCTGCTGCTGCCGCTGACCGAGGGCCGCCCGCTGGGCTGGCCGCTGTGGACCACACTCGCCCTCGTCGCGACCATCCCCGCCGCGCTGCTGCTCATCACCCACCAGCGCCGACGAGAACGACGGGGCGGGGCCGCGCTCGTCTCACCACGGGTCGTCGCGCTGCCGGCGATGCGGCTCGGGCTGCTCACCGCCGTCTGCTACTTCACGACCT